>JANPIY010000342.1:0-3443 GCA_031425255.1 Planctomycetota bacterium | reverse complement strand
GGTTGGATGCCGCGCGCCTGCAGGGCGGCGACCTGATCGGCGAGGATGGCACGGCGCGTTTCAGCGATGGCTTTGCCGTCGATCAGGCGTGCGGGCATGGCAGCCTCCCGCGGGAGCGTATGAGGCGATGACCACTCGTCATCTGGCGAGGTGGCGGCTGGGGGTCCCCTCCCGGGATGAGCAACGCGCACCTTCCTTTTATGGCTCTGCGACGTTTCGTGTGATTCTCATGCCTACCCATCCTCACAAGAAGGCCGTTCCAACCGCAGAGGCCGCAGAGGGCGCAGAGCCATGACTTCTCAACTCTGCGGCCTCTGCGGCCTCTGCGGTTAGACCGTTCGCGAGTTTTTCCGGGAGAAAGAACCCACATGGAATGCCGCAGATCCCCTGCTATCCGAGTGGCGTTGCAGCGAGCGGTCTCACTCCCAGCCGACGTCGTCGAGGTAGAACGTCACCGGCTTGCCCTGCCCGGCGAGGGTCCAATAGAAACCCGTGACCACCCGGCTGAGATCGGAGGAGGCAGCGCTCAGCTCGTACCGTGTCCACGTGGTGGTGAGCACCACCTTGATGCTCTGACGGAAGGTGTCGTGGTACTTCTTGTCCGCCGCGATCATGCCGGTGCCGAACGTCACCTCCTCGCCACCGAGTTCACCGCGGGCCCAGAACACCAGGCGTTGCGCGCCACTCAGATCGAGCCCGCCCGCCTGATCGCCCCAGGCATTGGCGGGGTGCTGCCAGACCACGCCACCCCAACCCGCCGTCGCCGTGAAGGCGGCTTTGGTGCAGACTGAACCGCGGTGAGGCGTCGTCGCGCAATCGGGATCCAGGGTGATCGCCTTGGCGTCGCCGATCCACCCGGAGGGGATGTAGGACGAGACGCTCTCGCCAACGATGGCGAGGGGCAGCACGCCTTTCTTCGCTGGCGCCGGCGGGCGCACGCTGCCGATGGCGACCTTGAGCGGGAGGTTGGCCATCGCCGCGCCGCCCTTGCCATCGCGTACCACCGCGAACAGGCGGTACGTGCCGCGATGGGGCGGCATGGTCACCTCGACGCCGGTGAGGTCGCCGCGCACGATGGCCGCGGGGTGGATCGCCAGGGCGGCCTCGCTGTCGCCACCGGTGCCCAGCTCCTCCGCCTCGTCACTCAGGATCCATTCGACCGCGAGCGCATCGTGTTCCGGATCGCTGACCGTCAGCGTGACGCGTACCGATGCGCCGGCCGTGACGCTGGTGCTCCCGCTGATCACCAGCGGCGCGATCAGCGGACAACGATTGGCCACGGGAGCGCCCCAGGCGTCCGCCAGCGCGTCGACCGCGCCGGTACGGCAGCCATCGGGCAGTATCATGCCGAACCAGGTGGCGGTGGCCTCCTGCTTGCTGCCCCAGGTGAACGCGATCGAGCCCAGGCACAGCGCCCCGTCCTTGGCCAGGGCATCATAGATGCCGCGGTAGACCAGCGCCTTCTGCGTCGAGGTCGCCTCGATCACCGCGCCGATGTCGTTGCGAGATGTTTCCCAAATGCCGGCGGGGCCGTATTCGGTGACCAGGTAGGGTTTGCTGCCGCCTGCGGCGCGGTAGCGCTCGGGCAACGACACGCTGCCGCCATAGGCGTTGATGCCCATGATGTCGATCGACGGGCAATGCCGGTGCAGCATCGCCACCCGTTGGCCTCCGATCTCGGCGGTGACGGTCATGGTCGGATGGTGCGGATCGAGACGTTTGGACATCGCCGCGATATCCTCGATGGCCTGCCAGATGCGCGGATCAGCGCCCGCCGCGTAACCCTCCATCTCATTGCCGAAGGCCCAGGCGAGCAGGGCCGGATGATCCTTCCAGCGCCGCACCGCGGCCTCGGCCTGCGCCAACTGTTCGGCGACCCGGCCCTTATCCTGCCAGTCGAAGCCATGGCGTTCATGACCGATCCAGAAGCCGACGATGACGCCGATGCCGAGCTGGTGGCACTCGTCGAGCAGCGGAGCGATGTCGCTGCCCGCGCCCCAGGTGCGGCAGGTATTGCCACCGCAAGCGGCGAGCAGGCGTTTGGAAGCGTCGCCGCCCGCGCCCTTGACCACCCACGGCTTGCCCGCCCTCAGGAGTTGCCAGCCGTCAGCGGTCTGCGTCACGCTGACCGGCACGGCCATCCCGCGTGCGACTACGACCTCGGCCGCGGCGGCCATGGCCACCCCGACGAGCGCGAGCAGCAAGCTTAGGAAGGATGGCAAGAGCGCGGTGTGCATGCGGTTCTCCGATCGCTGATACGTTCGTGCAAAGAGCGGTCACCGGGCAGCACTGTGACGACGGTGGACCTGCGATTCGTCCGCCGATGGTCCCCCTTCGGTGGACGAATTGCCCCCAGCCTCCATCCTGCCGCCCATGGGTGACCCGACCAAGGATGTGCTGCTCGATCCCGCCCGCATGGGCATGTGGACGCGCCTGCGCGACATCTGCACGGAAGGCATCCGCAGCTTGAAACAGCTCGCTCCCGCTGACGGGCTCGAGTTCCCGCCCCTGGCACCGGCGCATCAGCATGCGGTGCCGACGCTGGTGCTGGGCCTGTCCGGCCTGGTGCGGGTAGCCGCCAGGTCGCCCTTCGATCTGCTGCCGGGCGACCTGCTGCTGCTGGAACCCGGCACCTGGCACGACCACGTGCGACGGAAGCCCGGCACCAGTACCTTCGAGCTCGGTTTCCTCGCCGGGCGCTGCGACGTGCTCTTCATCGATCATCAGCAGACCTTGTGGGGCGCGGTGCCCGAGCAGCCCTACCGTGCCCTGATCACCGCCTTGATGGAGGAGAAGCGCGAAGCCGAACGCCTGCGCCTGGTCGACGAAATGCTCAGCCAACTCGCGCAGGAACGCATCGACTTCATCGACTGGCAGCGCCCGGAGATGCTGAGCATGGCCGCGTGGATGTGGAACCACCTGCACGAACCCTTCGACGTCGATGAGATGGTGTCGCGCGCCGGCCTCGGCCGCACCGCCGGCTTCCGCATGTTCAAAGACTTCTTCGGCCGCAGCCCGAAACAGGAGCTCCTCACCAGCCGCATCGCCATCGCCCGACACCTCCTCCACCGCGGCATGTCGGTCACCGACACCGCCCGACGCAGCGGCTTCGCCACCCGCGCCGAACTCACCCGCGCCTTCCGCCGCAAGGTCGGACATCCGCCGTCGGAAGAGTTGTGAGCGAAAAATCGTGCGACGTGCAAGCCGCCAGGCGCGAAGTGCAAGGTGCGGGTCCAGGGGCGGCCGAGCCCCTGGCGGGCGTAGCGGGCAGCGCCCGCGAACAACGATCCCCCGAGCTCGCCTGCGCGAGCGAGCGGGGACCAGGTGTGGTTTTGCGCAGCAAAACACGCTGGCGCAGCCAGCGTCGCATCAGGCTGATCCCCGCGCCCCGCGGGGACCGCCCCCGGCGGCGAGCGGCGCAGCCGCGACGTCGGACTGAGGCG
>JANPIY010000341.1:0-4291 GCA_031425255.1 Planctomycetota bacterium | reverse complement strand
CACCTGGCGCATGATCTCGAACGCTTTCGGGCCTTCGTCCGTGGGCGGGTACGAGATCCTCACTTGGCTGACGAGGTTCTTCAAGACGCCTTTGCGCGCGCTGCGCGGGCAATCGAGCAGCTCCAGAATGACGAACGTCTGGATGCGTGGTTCTACCGCATCCTGCGCAACCGGATCGCCGATCTCCATACCACTCGCGGCACCCCCGAGGGGATTCACGAGGATTCGGTTTCGCCGACCAACGACGAACACAACGTGTGTCAGTGCTTTCATCAGCTGCTGGATCGCCTGCCGCGCGAGAATGCCGATGCGCTGCAGCGGGTCGATCTCGACGGTATATCCAGTGAGGAGGCGGCTGCGAATCTCGGGATCACGGCCAACACACTCAACGTCCGCCGCCATCGCGGCCGGCAGCAGCTACGCACCCTGCTCACCGCTGCCTGTGGCATGTGTGCCACCGATGGCTGTCGCGACTGCCAGTGTTCTGAAACGTGAGAGATATGTGGGTAGGGCGATACGACCTCAGGGAGGCCGGTTGACTATCATGAACATTACTTCATCTGCGTCGCTGAAATGCTCCCTGAAAGCGTCCGTCTAATACAAGGGCGCAGATCTGCGGTAATTCAGACGACTGCAGGTCCTGATTCGTGCCCGCTTCGAGGGCTACAGTTATGTCCTGACCGCATACCGAAGCGGACACTTCTGCTGTAGGCGGGATTGCACCGCGGGCAGAGCGCGACGGTCACCGTCATATCCACCACCAGCAATCGTAGAGCGGGAGCGTTCTAGCCTGCTCGATGCGTCTGAGTGAACGTCAGGAATTGACTGTCCGCTATCAGCGGGTGACGGGGACGATCTTGCTGGCGAAAGCGCTTGGTGGCGGCTGGGAACGCTGGGATGTCAGTCGGAATTAGGATCCGGGTATGAGCCTCGTGACCGGCGGCCATCAGATATCAGCGGTGGCTCCATGAACCTCGGGCCTTATCAGCGAACTGTTCGTCGCCGAACCGCGAGTCATTGCCACCAGCGTGCAGGCCGTGGGCTACAAGGTCACGTCGGCCTCACGTTCATCCTCTTGAGCCACGGCTTCAAACCGTGAAGCAGCGCTAGCTGCAAGCCCGCGAGATCAATCGCTCGGCCGCCTTTCCCAAAACGACGCGCGCAAGCTATGCGCGCTGCTCAGCCCCTCCGTAACCACAACCAATGAACCCAGTCGGCATCCATGCACGCCAGACCAACGTTCTATACGTCACCAATCCACCTGTCTCTGAGCAACTAAGCCGCCAGACAACCAAGGAATCCCGCCATGCCCGCCGCATCTCTTGCCCAAATCGACGCCAACCATCCCTCCATCCTGACGCTGTCGTTTCACGACACGCTGTCGGCCTGGCCAGCTGGCGGGGCTCCGACCGTGCGGGTCATCCGTGGGGTCGCCTGGGCGACGCAAGAAGGCGACCGACGCGATCACGTGTTACGCGTCGGCCAAGAGGTCGTGCTCGCGCGTCATGGCCGTGTCGTAGTCCAGGCGATCCATCGCGACGGCACCGAGATCCAACTCGACGACCTGCACACCGCGTGATCTCGAATTCTTCCATCGTCCGTGACCTCGTCGTGCTCCACGCAGCACGCGCACCCCCTGATACGTCGCTGCCCCGAGGATAATGCCATATTTTCCCTCGTCCGCTCACTCGCAGGTATCGCAGTTTCAACCGCTCTCTCGGCAGGTCTTATCCTGCAGGCTAGTGACAGTGCCGGCACAGTTTACCTGACGCTCGACAACGATCTCGTCGCCGGCAGCGATGACGGCTACACCAATGGCTTTCAGATCGGTTATGTTTCGCCAGCGCGTGCCTCGTTCAGCTATGGTCCGGTGCCGACGTCAGTCGGCTTGTGGCTGGACGGACTGACGCCTTTTGCGGGAGTGGACCGCCAACGTTTCGTCGCCTACAGTTTGGCACAGCGCATGTTCACACCGGAGGACATCATCCGTGAGGATCTGATAGAGGACGATCTCCCGTACACCGGATTGCTGGTCTTCAGCGCAACGGCCGCGGCTCAGGACCACTACCATCTCGATGCGGTGACAATCAGCGCCGGTGTCGCTGGCGAAGCCTCGCTCGCTGAGTCGACGCAGCGCACGATCCATCATGCCCTGGGGAGCGATGCGCCAAAAGGTTGGGATAACCAGATCGACAACGAACCGTTGCTGAATTTTCAGTACGAACACCGGTGGCGTGCATGGGACTACCGCACGGGCGGTACCAACGGTGACTTCATCGTCAGCGGGAGCGGAGCCGTCGGTAATATCATGACCGGGGCAAGTGGCGGTGTGGGCCTGCGTTGGGGCTACAACGTACCAGACGACTTTTTCGTCCCGCCACCGTTCTTCGGGGAGGAGACTGTGGGCGCACTCCCTTATGATCCACATCGAGATGGAACGGTGGCGGTGTACCTGGCGGCGAGTGTCGACGCGTCAGCGTTCGCCAACCTGATTTACCTCGACGGCAACACCTTCCATGATTCGCACTCGGTTGATCACGACCACTGGTACGCACGGGCGCATGTTGGCCTGCATGTAAACGTGGGGCGTACCGCGTTTGCCCTGTCGATCGTGCGCGCCAGCATCGCGTGGGAGCGCCCTGACGGGGCCACCTGGGAAACGTACGGGCGTGTGTCGGTCGGTTGGAGATTATAAGGTCTCGCGGAACGCATGCCCTCCGCTCGGACAATTCTTCAGATAAGGATCTAAGTTGATTATTCCGCCTCGGTCAGCTGATTTTATCCATTCACGGCCCCTCATCGAAGCTCATCATCTACAACAAGAGCAGTAAAAGCGAGTGTGCCGCCACCTCATCGAGTGATCCGCAGCACGCTGACAAGGCCAGCCACCAGCGTCAGCACCGATCCAATCCCAAGGCCGATCCGAGGCGCAGCCTCGGCGGAGGTGAGGGTGAACAGCAGGGTCATGATCACCGCACCGGCGGTTTGGCCCACCAACCGGGCGGTGCCCTGCATACCTCCCGCGGCACCACTCCGCTCGCTTGGTGCTGAGAGGAACATGGTGCGGTTGTTGGGCACGTTGAAGAGGCCGAAACCCAATCCGCACAGCATGGTAAACGCGACGAGCGGCAGCGGTCCGTCGTGCAGCGGCCAGAGCGCGGCAGCCGCAAGCCCGATCGCCAGACACGTCCCGCCCGCGGCGCACAGCCACGCTGTTGATACGAAATTGGCGAGACGTCCTGCGATCGGAGCCGCGAGAGCGACCGTCAGTGGCCAGGACGTCAGGTAGAGGCCAGTCATCACGGTGCTCTGCCCGAGCCCGTGCTGCAGGTAGAACGGCAGCGCGACCATGGCCGCGGTTTGTCCGGCGAAACAACACGCTGATGCGATCACCGACACGCGGAATGAGCCGACGCGGAGTAGGTCGAGCGGGATCAACGGAGCCTTCTTCGGCATCTCCCGCCGAATCAACACTCCCACGCCAAGCGCTGCGGCGACGAGCAGAGCCGCGGCCAGAGTGGGTTTCGTCAACAGTAGCTCCGTCCCGACGACGAGCGCCGCAAAGGATCCCGCATTGAGCGCCACACTGATGAAGTCCAGCCGACGTGCCGTGCCAGTATGGTGTGGGAGCGCACGGGTGGCGAGCAGCACCACGAGACCGACCGGAAGGTTCACCGCGAACAGCCAGTGCCAACTCGTGCTCGCTAGGATCAGCGCGCCCATCGTTGGACCGGTCGCAGAGGACAATGCGATGACCAGTGCGTTCCATCCAATCGCAGCACCGAGCTGCCCATGCGGTACCACGGAGCGAAGCAGCGCTATTCCGAGCGCCATGACGGCAGCGCCACCGAGCCCCTGGAGGAAGCGTGCCGCGACCAGCCATGGCAAGGACGGCGACATGGAACAGAGTACCGACGCCACGGTGAACAGCGCAACGCCAGCAGTGAAGACGCGGCGATAGCCCAGGCTCTCGCCAAGCGCAGCGCACGGCAGCAGCGCCATCACCAGGGCCATTTGGTACGCCGTGACGATCAGCACCGAAATGGCTGGAGTCACATCAAGCGATTGAGCAATCGACGGCAGCGCAACGTTGGCAATGGCCGCGTCCAGAACCACGAGCATCATGGCAGCCAGCACAGCAACGATCGCGGTCGTGCGATGAGTCTGCTTCACCCCAGAGCATGCCGCAGTTGTCTGCGGCATGTTGCACTCGGTGATGGTCTTACTCATGCTTCACTGACGGCCCCAATGCTCTCCCGGTCAATGAACAGGTCCTTCCGACAGTCCAGAT
>JANPIY010000340.1:0-2502 GCA_031425255.1 Planctomycetota bacterium | reverse complement strand
GCCTGGCACGCGGCAGCCGAGTGGCGGGTGTGGGTGATCCCTTGTGGCGCGGCGCTCACCGAGTCGGTGCGCTTCGAGCGTTTCGGCGTGGCCTTGTTCTACGAACTCGGCTCGGTCGCCCCCGACCTGTCCGACCTGCCGCATGGCCGGATCCACGACAGCTATGGTTTCAGCCTGCGCACGCTGCTTGAGCGCACCGCGCTGTTCCGTGCCGACTTCGGCTTCGGCGATGAAGGCATGGCGTTCACGTTGTCGTATGGGTTGAGTTTCTGAGCGGATGTGGGCTCAACGGATATCGCGGAGCGAACAGTGTTCGAAGCCAGGGTTGGCCGCATGACACCGTGACGTCGCGGCCACGATGTCGCAAAGCACCGCACACCGGCGGCGCGATGGAGGCGTAGGTAAGTAAAAGGCACGAACCAAAGCGAATATGGTCAAATGAAGGTCTCATGGCTTATGAATGCCGTGCGGCTTTTTCGCACGCTTCGCCGAGGCGTGGCAGGCGGTCTATGAAAGCAACCGGGTGCACAGACTTTTGAACTCGTACTGGGATGTGGCGCTCGCCAACCAATATGCAGTCTTCGACCTCATCTCGGACGCTTCAGGTGGACGGCTAGCCAGCCCGACCTATTATAAAATCGGTGGAGGCGGCCGATGAATTGGCAGAAATCAGTCTTGACGTTGATGTGCGGTGCGCTTGCCGCCTGCAGCACCTCTGAAAGGGAGACCGCGACTACTTCCGGCATGTATGAGGCGCTCGCCGTCATCATCACGGAGAGACGGATCCCTGAGTCGATCGCACACATGGATCGTGATGTCTTCCTCCACGAGGCGCAGGCGACCTGGTTCCGTGAAGGCGATGATACGCGCAAGGCAATGATCATGCAGGCGATGCACGTCTGGTTGGTGAACACACTGCCGATCAGGGAAGACCAATCGGTGGATTTCCAACTGTTTATGGCGCGTTCCTTGCTTACTGCTGAGCGTGGATCGCAGGTTTTCAGGCAGTCGCTCGGGAACATGGCGATCCTGTCCACGCTGGTGGCGCATCCACATGAGGCCACTTTGCAGGCGATCGAAAGTTCTTACTGGAATGGCAAGGAGGCCGACCTCGAGGCGGATGCGCGTCATCTCCAGGTCATGATCTACTACGGCAGGATACGGTTTCTGGAGGATGCCAATGCGTTGCTGCCAAAACTCGCTGATCCATGGCGCCAACCCCTGGAGGACGAGGTACGGCGGTTGGAGAAGAAGTAGCGCGAACCGCGATCGACGTGCCGTTGTCGGCATGGTATCTACCGACTTGGGGCAGGAGCGCGGACGTCTATGCTGGGCGCGGTGAACCGACTCGCGGAAATCGTGATCCTCGTCGCCATCGCGTTGTCCGGAGTCGTCGTGACGGGCTGCTGCCCCGGCTCGACGCAGGGTGCCGGGTCTCCAGCGCCGCGATCCTGGGGAAAGCCATTGTCCAAGATGCGCACCGCGAGCTTCTCGGACGGGCAGGACCACCAATTGATCGAGGACTCTACGACAGTCCTCAACGGGGTACTCCTCGGCAACATCGACATCCTCACCTCGGCGGAAGCGCCGGTCGACGGGGTGCTCATGCGCAATGATTTCCTCCTGCTGACCTTTCGGGTGCACGGTGATCCGCTCAAGGGTGCATGGCCCGCTGGCGGCATCCTGCTCGAGGACTGGTCGCACCAGACGCCGTCCGGTTATGATTTCTACCAGCCCAAAGGGGTCTACCGGATCTACCTGCAGGGGTCGACCGTCGCGACCAGTCAATGGATCAAGATCGCATTCATGAAGAGCCATCCCTGACTCCGACGGCACAGGTCATCTATGGTCATCGGAGGGCCGGGTGGCATACGCATCGCTGAGCTGATTTGCGACGCCATAAGCACGGCGATGCGGCAGACCATGGAGAGTGCTACCGGCTCCGGGTCAACCAGCTCGCTGAGTTGGGGTGTGCGTGCACCCAGCAGGCGACCGGCGTACGCTCATCATCGGCGAAGAGCGCATGGGGCCCGGCATAGATGTCACCGATGACGTATCGTTGGTATCGGAGCACGAAGTCGTGCGGCCCACCGGCCTTCGCCTCATCACCATTGGTCATAGTGGGCACCGGCAGACATGCCGCTGACGCGTTGCGAGCACCCGAGTCACGCCTCGTCATCTTCGTCATCAGCGAGAACACGCGGTGGCGCGATGGCGACGATGTGGTCATTGGCAATAGTCACCGCGGGGCGGCCACCGTGCTCGACCCGGATATCCGCGTAGTCGCCATCGCCGACGGTGGTGATAAGCCCAGGGACGGTGCTGCCGTCGCGAGTCTGGACCACCCAGAACAGGCCAGCGGTGCGGTAGTGGGACAGGTCGAACGGCATGCACAGGATGGTAGTCACACGTTCGGTATTGGTGGCCGAGGAACGCCGGGATGCCAGATCCATATCACGGGTGAACATCGGTCCGCAGACGCGGTCAGCCCTTGGCCCTCGT
>JANPIY010000339.1:0-9787 GCA_031425255.1 Planctomycetota bacterium | reverse complement strand
CGGCGATCAGCGTGCCGACGGTCGGCTGCAGCGGATCGCTGTTCTCGATCAATCGCCAAGCCACCGCGGTGAGGGGCTGATCCCAGGTATTGCGCACGCTGAAGGTGATCGTCGTCGCCTGACCGACCACCGGCTGGGCTGGTGACGCTTTCGGGCCGAGGATGGGCTTGACATCCAGGTAGGCGAACGGCGTCCCAGGACTGGTGCAGCCGGACATCAGTGCCGTCACCAGCACCGCCGTCATCACCGTCATGCTCAACCAGAATCGTCCACCCATGCCGTCTCCAGGGGGCGGCAGCCTAGATCGCCAGCGGGAGGCCACAAGCCGCCCAGGCGGCGCTTCAACCGTCCGAGCGGTTGGCGTACAAGCTGCCATCCAGGTGGCAGCCCTGCAGCAGCTGGGTGAGGGTGGGATCCAGCCCTTTGTCGTTGATCACCAGATCGATCGAGGCAGTCGCATCCGCCCCGGGATCGGCGCCGGTGCAGGCCTCGAGCGCGGTCGCCACCGCGACGATGCGCGCCTCGATCTCGAGGTCATTGAGCTTGAGTCCGAGCGGGCCGCTGCCGTCGAGACGTTCGTTGGCGTGGCGCAGCAGCGGCAGGATGTTCTCCAGCTCATCGACGCTATCGAGCAGCGTCAGCGCTTCATCCCGGTCCACCGCCATCAGGCGGTCGAGGTGATGCAGCAGGCCGGCCTTGCGTACGCGTTCGCGGGCGACGGTCGAGAGCTGCGAGGCCTCGGCCAACGCGACGCAGGTACGTGCGCAGCGCTCGCCGGCGCCGACCAGCCCGCAGCGGGTCTCCAGGGCGCGCACCAGCGCGGTCATCAGCTGGCGGATGGCGACGCGATGACGACGGCTCTGTTCGCTGGCGTGTTGCGCCAGACCGAGCTGGATGGCGCAGGCGCTGATGAGTTCCAGATCCATCTGATCGAACGCAGCCGCGCCGACGCCGCGGCTGAGATACAACACGCCACGGGTATGGCCGCCGATCGAGAGCGGCACGCAGATCACCGAGCGGATGCCCTTCTGCACCACGCTGGCGTGACGGTCGAAACGTTCGTCCTCTTGCGCGTTGGCGCTGTGCAGCGCTTTGTTTTCGGCAAAGGTCTTCTTGATGATCGAGCGGCTGATCACCGGCTGGACCTGCGGCGCCGAGGTGCGCACGGTGGTCGGCACCAGCTTGCCGGTCGCGGCTTCACGTTTGAAGATCAGCGCGCTTTCCGCCGGCATGCCCGAGACCAGGAAGTCGAGGACCTTGGCCTCCTTGTCGCCGACCTCTCCCGGATCGCTGAGGATGCGTCCGACCTGGTAGAGGATGCGCAGACCGCGAGCGCCATCCTGGGCCGTCTGTTCATCGGCGATCTCGTCGATGTCGGACAATTCATCGACGCGGAATTCGAGGGTGTTGGACAGCATGTCCGGATCGTCCTGGTAGGCGATGCGAGCCGAACTGTCATCGGCCAGCGCCGCACCGCTCTCGAACACCAGCTCGGTGGTGCCGATCTTGATCACATCGCCTTCGCGCAGGAGTTCCTCGTCGCCGAGACGCTCGTCATTGACGTAGGTGCCATTCTTGGAGTCGAGGTCACGCACGAAGAACATGCCGCCGACGGGGAAGATCTCGGCGTGGAACCGGCTGGCGGAGCGGTCGAGGATCTGGATCCCGGCCTCGGCGTCGCGACCGATGGTCAGTGATTTCTCGCTCAGTGATTTCTCACGACCACGATAAGGACCATTGACGATGCGGATCTTGCTCATGAGTGCCGGGTATCGGGGGTTGAAGGTTGCGCACTCCATCACGCCCCGCCCAGACAGCAAGGGCCGGCAACCGAGTTCCGTGTCAACTCAGGACTTGGATATGAATAATCAGGTCCGCGACAGATCCCGCCGGGCGGCCCGTCGTTCAAATCCCGCCGCCCGTGCCGTGTGACCCTGGGCGCGGGTGATCAGCGCCAGCAGGCGCCACGCCCCCGGTTCCGCTCCGGCCAAGGCCACCAGCTTGCGTGCGGCCAGCTCCGCCGCGGGCAATTGATCGGTCAGATAGAGGCGGGCGATTTCCTGGAAAAGCGGCTGGATCGCCGCCAGGTCGCGTGAGGACGGCCGCTCCAGCCTGGCCCAGGCGACCGTTGCGCCCAGGGCCGCGGCCAGCCACAGCGCCAGACCGCACCAGCCGAGGGTCACCGTGGTGGCCGAGCCCGCCGTCCCCATGGCCACCGCCACCAGGCTGAGCCCGGCCGCACCGATCAGCGTGGGAACCAACGGCCACAATCCTGGATGGCGCAGCAGCAGACCGCTGCCCGGCAGGAAACAATTGAGGACGAGGGCGAGATGGCGATGCACGGTGGTGGGCGGACGCTACCGGCGCAGGTTCGGCCGGCAATGCAGGGTGATGGTCGCGGTTGCCATGTGGGCGTCGTCATGAGCATGCCGCCGGTGCCGCATTCCGAGCCGCTCGACCGCTTCCTCACCCGCCGCCAGGTCGGCACCTGGGCGGTCGTGCGCGGACTGATCCAGACCTGCCGCGTGCGGGTCGATGGCGTGCTGTGCAAACACTACCGGCGGGCGCTGGTGCCCGGGTCGCTGGTGGAAGTGGACGGACAGGTGATCGGCGATGGGGAGGACGCCAGTACGTTGATCTGCCACAAACCAGGCGGGGTGGCGTGCAGCCACGCCCAGGAGGACGCGCCGCTGATCTACGACCTGGTGCCGCCCGCGTGGCGGCACGCCAATCTGCAGACCGTCGGCCGGCTCGATCGCGACACCACCGGGCTGATCCTCTTCACCATCGACGGCACCTGGGCGCAGCGCATCGTGTCGCCCCAGTGTAAACGCTGGAAGCGGTATCGTCTGGCCTACCACGGCGCCTTGGTCCCGGACGCGGTGGAACGCGTCGCTACCGGCCTGCCCATCAGTGGCGAGGTGATCCCCTGCCTACCGGCCCGCCTGACGCTTGCGGGCATCGGCGGCGACGCCCTGGGCCTGGCCACCCTCGAGCTGTGCGAGGGCCGTCACCATCAGGTCAAGCGCATGATCGAGACCCTCGGCGGGCGCGTGGCCCGGCTGCATCGCGACCGCATCGGTGGGCTCTCGCTGCCAGACGACGTGGCGCCTGGGACGATGCGCCCCCTCAGCGCGGACGAATGCGAGTGGCTGCTGAGTTAGTTTTTCAGGCTCTGCGGCGTTGCGTGTGAGTCCAAGCCCTGAGGACCGGATGGTTCACCACGATCCTCCTGGATCAGCGTCGCCAACTGGCCCGCCATGCAGGTCAGCGCCGCCGCCGCTTCCCGCGTCTTGGC
Organism: Planctomycetota bacterium; assembly: GCA_031425255.1. Taxonomy (GTDB): domain Bacteria; phylum Planctomycetota; class UBA11346; order UBA11346; family UBA11346; genus BOG-1363. Next base: position 6,489 of record JANPIY010000339.1, on the reverse strand, counting down.
GGCTTGCTGGGCGGTGGCGTCAGCGCCTCGCGTCAACGCAGCGGTGACGCCGGCGACCTCCTGGGCGCCGCTGAGCGCATCATTCAGCTGGCGTGACATCTCGTGGGTGGTTGCAGACTGCTCCTCCACCGCGGCCGCCACGCTCGCCTGCAGGCCCTGGATGTGACCGACGATCTCGCGTACGCGGTCGAGCGAACCCGAGGCCTGCACCATGCCGCCCTCGATGGCGGTGACCTTCTGTTCCACTTCGGCGGCCTTCTCGTGCGAGAACTGCGCCAGGCGTTTGACCTCCTGCGCCACCACGGCGAAGCCGCGGCCGGCGTCGCCGGCGCGCGCGGCCTCGATCTGAGCATTAAGCGCGAGCAGATTGGTCTGGCTCGCGATCTTGGCGATGCCCTGGGTGATGGTGCGGATGCCATCGACCACCGTGCGCAGTTCCCGCATGGTGGCATCGGACTCCCGCGTCAATCCCACCGCCTGGCCAGCGACGCCGGCGGCCTCCTGCGCATTCTTGGCGATGGCACCGGTGGACGCGCTCATCTCCTCGGCGGCGGCGGCGATCGCGCGCAGGTTGTCGCTGATCTTCTGGGCCTGCTGGTCGGCAGCGCCCGCCTGCGCGCGGGCGGCTTCGGTCCCATCGAGCATGCCGGTGGCGATGTGGTCGAGTTCGCCAGCCGAGCCGCTCAAGCGCGCGGTCTCCGGCCGCATTCCTGCGACCAGGCGGGAGAGCCGGGCCTGGCGGCCATCCGCCTCGGCCTCGCGGTCGGCGACCTCGCGCTGGGCACGATGGGTGAATCGCCAGGCCAGGAATCCGGCGAGCAGGGCGAGCACGCCCACCACCACCGGTGCCGCGATGGTGGCAGCACGGATGCGGTCGATCGCCTCCTGTTCGCTCCGCTCGACCGCGATCAGGCGCTGCTGATTGCTGACCGCGAAGGCCATCACCGAGCGCGCAGCGTCGAGCAGGGCGGTGCGGCCAGCGGCGCGGGCGCCAAGCAGGCGGCTCTGCGCCGCCACCAGGCCGTCACCACCGGAGATCGCGCTGCTGGTGGGCGCCAGGGCGCCGCGGACGCGGGCGATCGCAGCGTCCACCAGTTCGAGGTCGCGCGGCAGGGCGGTCTCCTTGAGGTTGGCGAGTCCATCGCGGATGCCGTCCAGGGTGGTGGCGACCAGCGCGGACTGGGCCGACGCTTCCTTGCCCAAGGCCTCAACCGCCGGGCTGCCGGTGGCCAGGCGCATACGTGTGGTGATGGTCTCCAGCGTGCGCGCTGCCCCCGTGCAAGTCGCCGCGCGCACCGCCAGCGCATTGGCGAGCGACATCATGCGGATGAGCAGCTGGAGCTGTTGATTGTGCCGGGAGCTCTCGCCCTGGAGTTCGGCGACCCACTGCTGGATCTCGCCTTCGAACAGGACCGTGCGTTCGCTGCTGACGGCGGCGGCGGCCTTGGCCTCGGGAGTGGCGCTGATGAAGCCGGTGGTCAGCTCATCGCGCAGTCGGAGCGCGCTCTCGCCCAGGCGTGTGCTGTTGGATACGGTCGCGTCCTCGGCGATGGCGCTGATGGCGGCGGTCTGGGTGGCGATTTCCGCGCACGCCGCCATCGGCGTAAGCAGGTCGTTCCAGCCCTGGAGCGTGGCCCAGCGTATGTGGCGGAAATGCATCAGCACGTTGGTGAGCTTGACCGAGACCTGATTGCAGCCCCTGTACATCGACTCCGCCTGGCGCAGCTTGCCTGCGAGGCCGGTGCGCAAGTCATTGATCGCGGTGGTGAGGGCATCGACCCGTCCAACGCTGTCCACCACCGCGCCCGACACCCGCGTGGCGGCGGCGCCCGCCGCGGCATCGGCGTCGTCGGCGTCTTGCAGCGCACGCCGCAGGTGCTCCACATGGCCGACGACTGTACCCAGGTGTGCGCCGTCATCCCCTGCACCCAGGTTGCGCACCGCGGTGATGGAGACCCCCAGGTCGTCCACCACCTGCGCCACCTCGGCCTCGATGGCCGGGCGCCCAGCGGAGTTCTCGAGCATGAGGCGTCCAGCGAGACCCTCGATGCGCGCGAGCTGCTCCTGCAGGTGGCTGGTGGCTCGCGTCACCGGCAATGCGCGCCGCTCGACGTCACCGACCAGGGTGGCGGCGAACCAGCCGACCAGCGCGGAGACGGTGGCGATGAGGACCAGGAGCAGACAGGTTCGACGAAGCAGTCCACCAAGCGCCGAGCGAAGATCCACGAAGTCTCCAGACAGTAGTGCGGGCACAGGATAGACCGGACATGCCGCACGCCGCAAGCCGCTTCGCTACCGGCATTTGACAGATGGGTCGACTTCATCGGATCTTCACCGGCGCTTGGCGCATCCGCAGCATCCGCCGCGATGCAGGCGCCAACACCGGTGCAGATGCGGCACTGTCGCAGCAGCGAGACGGCTGTGCCGCAAGCGGCGGCGGTGAGAGCAGTGCCGCCAGCGCGTGCGGAGGGAGTGGGGAACTTCACCACGACGTCGCTGATAAATCACAAATAATGAAGCAAAAATATCACAAGAATGCCCTCAGAAGTGCGTGTATTCGCCCTTCTGCGCCACCAGCACCTTGCCACCACAATCGAGCCGGGTCCCAGGAGCGAGCGCCTTCCACGGCGTGGGCTCGCTGGCCACCGGACGCCACAACCAACGACCGTCGTAGCAGGCGATCTGACACGAGGCGCGGGTCCGCGCGCCGGCCAGGGCGAGCTGCGCGCCCGGCCCGCCGATGGTGATCTGGCGTAGGACCTGTGCGTAGGCCATTTCCGGACGGTTCTCCGGGCGGGTGATGACCACCGCGTCGTAGCCGTGACCATGTTCGATCCCGCAGGTCGCCGTCCCCGTCGCCGCTGGTGCGCCATCGAGCGCTGGTTGCGGATCGTTGCGACGCGGCACCGGCCGCAGGCGCAGCACCACCACGTTGGCTACCACCAGCACGTTCTCGACCTCATTCTCCAGCGGCACCGATTGGCCGGGTTTGACCGTGATGCCATCGAGCATGGTGCCGTTAGGGCTGCCCTGGTCGTCAACCACGCAACGGTTCTCGACCGCGTCGTAACGCAGGCAGAGGTGATTGCGGCTGATGCGCTGCAGGGTGTCCTTGAAGGTCGCGACCGGGTAATAACGCAGACAGAGGTCCACCGGCGCTTCGCGCAGCTTGCCCATCACCAGCTTGGGGCGCGCGAACAACACCACGCCGGCGGGGTCGGCTGCATTATCCGGCAACAGGCTCAACCAGTCGCCAGCGATGGCGAGATCCAGCGTGCCGTCCAGGCGCTCCGGCAGCTTCGCGCGCACGAAGCGCAGCGGGCCGCCAACTACCGCGGTGGCCAGGGTCTGGGTCCGCGCCGCGTCCGTACCGACCACCGGCATGGCGCGGGTGGCCATGGTCGCATTCGGCATCACCGCCGGATCGTCGAGCGCCAGCAGGTTGGCGGCGATGGTCATGATGTCGCTGGAGGACATCGGTATGGTCGGCGCCGCATCGAGCAGATCGGCGCTGATGGTGGCCTCGAGGCTGGAGCCGCCGCGCAGGTCGGCAGCGATGGTGGCCGCGAGGTCGTTGCCGCGCAGGTCGCTGGCGACCGTCGGCATGTCGGCTGAGGGGGTGAAGGCTGCGCCTTCGCGGCCCGAGAGATCGCCCTGGCGGGTGTCCTCCTCGATCGCGCTCTTCGGCGTCAGTCCGAGTTTCACCAGCACATTGGCGATCGCCGAGCGCAGGTCGTCGGGATCCTTGAAGCGTTTACCGCGCTCCTTCTGCATGCAGGTGCTGATGATCTGGGCGGTCGATTCGCAGATCACCGGGCGCAGCTTGCGGATGTCGGGGATCGACGCCGTGCAGTGCTTGTGCAGGACCTCCTGCAGCTTGCCGTCGAACGGCGCGGCGCCGGCGAGGCAGTAATAGAGCACCGCGCCGAGCGCGTAGATGTCGCTGCGGATGTCGAGATTGGGATCGGTGACGATCTGCTCCGGCGACATGTAGAGCGGACTGCCGACGATGGCGCCCTCCATGGTCAACATGGTGCGGTTGGATTCGGTCGAGCGCGCGATGCCGAAGTCGGCGAGCTTGGCCTGGCCGGCCTGGTTGACGAAGATGTTCGGCGGCTTGATGTCGCGGTGGATGAGGTGGATGCGATGGGCTTCGGCCAAGCCGTCCGCCGACTGGTAGAGGATGGCCAGGGCGAGCCCTTCGGGCAGACCGCCACGGCGTTCGACCAGATCCTTGAGGTCGCCGCTGTCGACGTACTCCAGCACCATGTAGGGGGTGCCATCCTCGGCCTGCCCGCTGTCCAGGCAGCGCACCACGTTCTGGTGGGTGAGCTGCATGGTGATCTTGGCTTCGCGTTCGAAGCGGCGCATGAACTCGGTGCCATGCGACTTGTCGACCCCCGCCGGGAGGTTCCGTTTCATGGTCTTGACCACCACCAGCTCGTTCTTCGGCGAGCAGCTCAGCCAGACCGACCCCATCCCGCCATCCGCCAGATGCGCCAAGGGGATGTAGGGCCCAAGCGGTTTGGTGTCGCTGGTCGGGATGAGCTCCAGGAGCTGATTGGCGAGGTGCGCCGAAAGCCCGTCGCCCGCTTTCAGCCAGCGCCGCAGATCGTCGAGGTTGGCGAGACCCTTCTGCTTGGCGTAGTCGCCCAGGCGCTGAGCGGGGCCGGCCGCCAGCAGTCGACGTTTACGCGCAACTTGCACCAGAGCATCGACAATGACTTGTTGATCCATGGAAAGCACTCCGCTTGCGTCCGAGCGGGGACGCCAAGCGGGGTCAGTGTGCTAGCCCGCTCCGTCAGGGGCAAGCCTGCGCTGCGAGGCTGCGGGCGATGCCATGGCGGAATTCCGCAGGAGTCCAGGAATTTGCATTGCTGCACGTCACGACCGGCGTAGACCTCGCGGACGCATACACCGACCCCAGCCGAATGATGTACATCGAAATGCCACAGCCGAGTGGTCTTCTTCTATCATTCTCTTCACTCCTGCGCGCTGCGCTGGTGCTGGTTCTGATGTTCGTGGCGTGGGCCGCGGGCACGGTGGCTGTGGCCTCGGAAGTCCAGATCGCGGTCGGGCAATTCCACACCTTGGTGTTGGCTCCGGACGGCCGGGTGTGGTCCTTCGGCAAGGACAACCGTGGCCAGCTGGGGGATGATACCGCGGTGGGCGACAAGACCTCGGGCGTGCTGGTGAGCGGCCTGACGGATGTCATCGCCATCGCCGCCGGACGTGTACACAGCCTGGCCCTGAAGTCGGATGGCACGGTCTGGAGCTGGGGCGACAACAGCGTCGGGCAGCTCGGCATCAACAACGGCGTCACCTTCAAGACCACGCCCCAGCAGGTGGTCAGCACGAGCGGCGCGGGTTCTCTCACGGAGATCTCCGGCATTGCTGCGGGCGGCGACCACAGCCTGGCCATCGCCGCGGATGGTTCGGTCCGCGCTTGGGGCTTGGATGCCAGTGGCGAACTCGGCAACGATGCCGCCATCGCGAACAAATATGTGCCCGTCACCGTCGCCGGGGTTGGCGGCGTGGGGATTCTCGGCCGGGCGGTGGCAGTGGCCGCTGGCACCAATCACAGCCTGGCTCTGATCGCGGATGGCACCGTGCTCTCGTGGGGACGCTTCAACGAGGGCCAGCTCGGCACCGGCGCGGCAAGCAATCAAGCCGTCCCGGCGGCGATCGGCGGGTTGGCCGACATCACCGCCATCGCGTGCGGCTCTCAACACAGCCTTGCTCGCCTCGCGGATGGCACCGTCCGCGTCTGGGGCCGCAACGATTTCGGCCAGTTGGGGATCTTCGCCGGCGTCAATCAAGCCACGCCGGTTAACCCCGCCGTCAGTCAGATCAAGGCGGTGAGCGCGGGCGACCACCACAGCATCTTCCACCTTTCAACCGGCGGGCTCCAAGCCTGCGGCAACGACGTCCAAGGCGCCGTGGGCAACAGCGATGGGCTGTTCACCAACGTGCTCGTGCCGACCGCCGTGGCGCTCGGGAACGCGGTGCGGACGGTCGCCGGCGGTGGCAACCAGACCGTGGCCTGCCTCGCCGACGGTTCGTTCCGGGCCTGGGGGTCGGACAGCGATGGCCAGCTCGGAAATGGTGATGGGGTGACTGGTGATAAGGCCGTCGCGAGCAGCGTGCTGGTGACCTGGCCGATGGTAGCCATCACCCGGGTGGATGCCGGCAATTCCCACAGCATCGCTCTCAAGGCTGATGGCTCGGTGTGGTCCTGGGGTGCCAATTTCTACGGCCAGCTTGGCCACAGCGGTACGTCGTCGACGTTTGTTCCGACTCTGGTGCTGGGGCTGGGGGGTGCGGGAACGCTCGGCAACATCACTTCCATCTCGAGCGGCGGATATGGCTATCAAAACCTGGCATTGGCAGCCGATGGGACGGTGTGGGCATGGGGATACGGCGCCAGCGGCCAGATGGGCATCGGCACCACCGACAATGCCCTGACCCCGGTGCAGGTGCGCAATCCAG
>JANPIY010000338.1:0-2993 GCA_031425255.1 Planctomycetota bacterium | reverse complement strand
CATCGGGTAATCGTGCTCATCGGCACGCGACTGCTGCGCTGCGGCGGAAACGTCGGGCATGGTCCCTTCGGAAGTGATCCGTGGTGTGCGACAGACAACCGCGAGCGTCACGTCGCGCAACACGGCGCCCACCACGTTACGGCAGGTTGCGGCGCACTATGGGTATGCCTGGACGGCAGGTCAATTGCCTGGAGCCCGCGCCAGGTCGGCGTCGGCTGGTGCGGGGCGCGCCGGCTGGTCGACCGGCATGGCATACGGGCGGAGCACAGCTCATCCCAGCGCATGGTCGGCCGTATCGCTGGTCACCGATGCATTTCGCGCCGCACCGCGCGCGGAACCGTGCGGCTTCCCGCTCGACCTGCCGCCGCCGCGACGAATCTCGCGGCTGTTGCCGGCCGACGGCGAGTTTCCTCTTGGCCGCTCGGACTCAGCACCGATCATCCGGCGCCCCGGAGGCCTCCACACCATGAATTCCAGCATCGAAGCCCTGCTCGACCTCCAAGTGATCGACAAAAAGCGGCTGACGCTGAAGAAGGCTCGCGAACAACAGAACGGTCAGGTGGACGATGCCGGCAAAGCCGCCGCCACTGCCGATGCCAACGCCGCGGCCGCCACCGCCGAAGTCGAACGCCTCGGTGCGCTGGTCCGCCAGTACACTGCCGATGCCGGACGCTGCGACGCCACCATCGCCGACCTGCGCTCCCAGCAGATGAATGCCAAGACCAACAAGGAGTACATGGCGATCATCAACGGCATCGAAGCCTCCAAACTGGAGAAGTCGAACCGCGAGGCGAGCATCAAGGAATTGGGCAGCAAGATCGAAGCCCTGGAAGCCAAGGCCAAGGCCGCCAAGGAACAGGCTGAAGCGCTCAAGGCCAAGGCCGTCGACATCAAGGTCGTCAATGCCGCGGCCGCCAAGCCGACCGAAGAGGAACAGGTCCTCCAGAAGCGTTATGACGAGATCCGCGCCACCATCGATCCGGCCTTCCTGGAGGCGTACGAACGCCTGGTCAAGGCCAACCACAAGATGCCGATGATGCGCATCGAACCCAAGAGCCGCAGCACCGCCTTCGGCAGCATCATCAGCCACAACATGATCGAGCAGATCCGCATGGGCAAACTGGTGATCGATCGCGGCTCGAACGCCATCCTGTACCTCGATGAACGGGCGACGAAGAAGGACAAGGCCGACGGCTGAGGCCATCCGCGTCCTGACGTGGTGTCCTGAATCTGAAATCGATTCGCACCCGCCTGGGTGCACCACGACGTTGATTGCCATCCTCCCGAAAATCCAGCCGCTTCGCCCACAGGCCTTAGGTCGAGCGAGGCCAACCCAACAACAACACCCGCGGAGATCCGCGGGTGTTGTCGCATGTCAGTGACGGCTGTACCCGTCTGCGGGTCCGGGAGCGGCCGAGCCCCTGGCGGGCGTAGCGGGCAGAGCCCGCGAACAACGATCCCCCGAGCGCGCCTGCGCGTGCGAGCGGGGACCAGGCTTGGTTTCGCGAAGCGAAACACGCTGGCGCAGCCAGCGTCGCATGTGCCCGATCGCCGCGCCACGTGGCGACCGCCGTAGGCGGCGAGCCGCGCAGCGGCGACGTCGGTCACAGGCGCAAGCCGCAGCCTCAATAGCGGTAGCGGTCGCCCTTGAACGGACCCTCGGCCTTGACGCTGATGTACTCGGCCTGCTTGGGGTTGAGCACGGTCAGCTTGGCGCCGAGCTGCTCCAGGTGCAGACGCGCGACCTCTTCGTCGAGGTGCTTGGGCAGCAGGTAGACCTCGTTCTTGAGGTTGGTGTGGTTGGTGAACAGCTCGATCTGCGCCAGGGTCTGGTTGGCGAAGCTGTTCGACATCACGAACGACGGATGACCGGTGCCGCAGCCGAGATTCACCAAGCGGCCCTTGGCGAGCAGGATCAGGCGCTTGCCCGGCTTGCCGTTGCGACCGGGCCAGATGACGTGGTCGACCTGCGGCTTGATCTCCTCCCAATCGAGGTTGTTCAGCGCCGCGACCTGGATCTCAGAATCGAAGTGGCCGATGTTGCACACGATGGCGTTGTGCTTCATCAGGTCCATGTGGCCGCGGGTGATGACGTCGACGTTGCCGGTGGTGGTGACGAAGATGTCGCCGAACTTGGCGGCGTCCTCCATGGTCACGACCTGGAAGCCCTCCATGCACGCCTGCAGCGCGCAGATGGGATCGATCTCGGTGACGAACACCGTCGCGCCCTGGCCGCGGAAGGCCTGGGCACAACCCTTGCCGACATCGCCGTAGCCGCAGACCACGGCTTTTTTGCCGCTGATCATCACGTCGGTGGCGCGCTTGATGCCGTCGATCAGCGATTCGCGACAGCCATAGAGGTTGTCGAACTTCGATTTCGTCACGCAGTCGTTGACGTTGATGGCGGGGAACTTGAGCGTGCCCTTCTTGACCATCTCGTAGAGCCGGTGGACGCCGGTGGTGGTCTCCTCCGACACGCCCAGGATGCTCTTGCCGATGCGCGAGTAGTAGGTGCGGTCCTTGGCCAGGGTCTTCTTGATCGAGGCCAGCAGAACACCCTCCTCTTCGCTCTCCGCCTTCTTCATCAGCAGCTTGGGATTCTTCTCGGCATCGCTGCCCAGGTGGACCAGCAGGGTGGCGTCGCCGCCGTCGTCGAGGATCAGGTTGGGCCCCTGGCCGCCGCCGAAATCGAACAGGCGGTGGGTGTACTCCCAGTATTCATCCAGCGTCTCGCCCTTCTTGGCGAACACTGCGACACCGCTCTTGGCGATGGCGGCGGCGGCGTGGTCCTGGGTCGAGTAGATATTGCAGCTGACCCAGCGGACCTGCGCGCCGAGTGCGGTCAGGGTCTCGATGAGCACCGCCGTCTGGATGGTCATGTGCAGCGAGCCGGCAATGCGGGCGCCCTTCAAAGGCTGCTTGGGGCCGTACTCGGCGCGGATGGCCATGAGGCCGGGCATTTCCGTCTCGGCGAGGTCGATCTCCTTGCGGCC
>JANPIY010000337.1:0-4214 GCA_031425255.1 Planctomycetota bacterium | reverse complement strand
TCGTAGATGGTGTCGGTGCGGCCGGATTCGGTCAGCGTCGAGGCTTCGACCTGCGAGGTCACGCGGCCGCGGCTGTCGAAGAACGCCGTGCTGATGATGCCGCGCGGATCGGTCAGCGAGGTCTGCTGGCCTTCCACGTCGAGACCGAAGTCGGTAACGGTCAGTACCGGATTAGTCCCGGCCGGGCGTACCACGGTGGCGGCGTCGACATAACTCGCCAGGCCGTCGGCCGGCACCAAGCCCTGCACCATGCGGATGCGGCGCGCGTCGCTGGCGCGGTAGACGTGGTAGGTCTTGCGGCCGTAGGGATCGGTCACCTGGCGCAGCAGATTGTTGATGTAGAGGTTGGTCGTGGTCAGCCCAGCGGAGGCGTGGGTTGGATAACGCGTGGTGCTCAGCAGGCGTGCACGGTGGTCATAGGCCATGGTGGTGCGGGTGCCGTTGACCGTGCGCGTCGCCGGCCGCTCGGTACCGGTGAGGTAGGTGGTAGCGGTCTGCACCGATAGCGACTCGGCGTTGACCGTCACGATGGGAATCACCGTGATGGTGGTGCCGTTCGCTGACATGGTCTTGAGCCCGACCGTGATGGTGGTCGGGCGGCCGTGCGCGTCGTAGGCGAATTCGCTCAGGGTGCCCTGGCGATCCTTGCGGTTGATCACCAGGTTCTTGTCCGTCCCGGTGCCGTAGGTGGTGATCTCGGTCGACGCATCCGAGTAGGTGGTCTTGACCAGGCGGTCACGAGCGTCGTAGTCGAAACTGGTGATACGACCGAGGGCGTCCTGCGTGCTCCGCCGCCGGCCGGTGGTGTCGTACGTGAACGTCGCGGCGGTGATGGTCCCGGCGCCGCTGTCCGCCGGCGTGACGATGGTCTTCACGAAATGGTTGTCGCCGTTGGCGCTGATCGGGGTGTAGGTGTAGGTGGTCCGGCGGCCGAGCGCATCGACCGTCGCCTTGAGCAGGTACTGGTGCGCATCGCCCGCGGGGTAGTACTCCCTGGTGAACTGCGCGTACTGCGGCGCAAGCTGGTTGACGTCGCCCGCCGGGGTAGGGCCGGTGGAAAGGATGCCCTCTTCACGCATGGTCTCGTTGCCGCGCACCAGGTCGTAGGTCCAGCGCGTCACGCGGTTGAGGCGATCCTTATAACGCGTCTTCTGTTTGAAGCCGTCGTAGGCGAACTCCTCCGTGGTGCCGTCACTATAGGTCGCCTTGGTGGTGTAGCCGTCCGCGTCCGCGAGGTAGGTCTTCACCACCCCGGTGTCCGAGATCGACTGCGACATCGTGCCCTGGAGGTACATGTTTTCCGACGGATACATCAGCTTGGTGAAGGCCGACTCGAAGGTGCCGCTAAAGCCGGTGGTCGGCGAGAAGGTCCAGGTCGTGAAGAAGCGCACCTGGACGCCGTTGGAGAGCTTGTGGATCTCCTTCGCCCGCCCGCCGCCTTCGTAGATGTGGGTGGTCAGGGAATTGATGGGGATGCTCAGGTAGCCGACCTCGCCGCTCCCGTTCAGCAGCAGGCGGATGAGGTTCGATGCCTGGTTGAAGATCTGGTAGGCGTTGCGGTTGTCGACCACGCCTGAGAACTGGTTGCTGAGGTAGGTCTGCTTGCGGCGGTGGGTGCCCTCGGCGCCCGCATCATCGTAGCCGACGATGGTGGTATTCGTCGCAGGGTTGGGGGTGTAAGTGAAGGTCGAGGTCTCCGCCGTCGGGTAGGCGATCCCGCTGAGCAGGCCGTTGGTGTAGGAGTAGGTCAGCACGCTGGTGTTCGGCAGCGTCACCGTGGAGACCGCCCAGCGGCCGGAGACCTGGGTGGCGCCGTACTGGAAGGTGAGTTTCCGTCCGTGCGCATCGGTGACGGTGTCGAGCTGCCAGCGGCGGTCCGGGGCCTGCTGCAGTTGCACCGGGGTCCAGCTCTTGTAGGCGAGGGTGGTGCCGTAGCCATTGCGGTCACGCAGCGCGGTGAGTCGTCCGGCGTAGGTCGCCGAGGAGTACACGGCGGTCGCTGGCACCGGCCAGCTGGGTTTGGCCACCGCCGTACCCACCACCGCCACGTTGCTGAAGCGGCCGTCGCTGAGGACGCCGACGGTGTTCTGGGCGCACACGGTCAGTCCGGAGAACACCGTGGCGCCCAGCACCACGGACTTGCTGAAGACCGGGGTCCAGGAGATACCGTCGCTCGATTGGGAGCCGCTGATGAGGTTGGCCACGCGCTGCAGGCGCACCCAGCGGGGCGCCAGGACGGCCGCGTTGGTGGCATCCGTCACCGCCGCTGCGCCGTTGGTGGTGCGCGAGAGGAAGGTCACGCCGGTCGGCGACACCGACAGGGCGACCATCGCCGCGTTGGCATCCAGACCGGCGCGCAGCATCACGCCCGCCTTGGCGTTGGCGTTGGTCCCGTCCGCGGCCAGGCCACGGTAGGTGGCCAGGGAATCGACGCGTGCGGTGATGGTGGTGTCGCCTGACAAAGCCTGGTAGACGTAACCGGCGGAGTCGGCGGTGCCCGCGATGCCGGCGCCGGCCGCGCTCAGGGAGAAGATGGAGTTGGCCATGCCGGCGGTGCCGTGCGAGGTGTGCGTACCGATCTCGCCGTAGGTCCACGGGCTCGGCAGCGAGCCGTACGGATCGAACAGCTCGAAGGTGTAGGTGTGACCTTTGAACGTGGTCAGCACCGCGCTGACCGCCAGCGAGGGGTCGGCGGTGGTCGCCCCGGTGCCGTTCGCGCCGAGGTAGAAATACATGCTCTTGATGTGGTTCCGACTCGCGCCTTTGAAGAGCCCAGCGCCGGCATCCGTCAGCAGCAAGGGCGCCAGCTGCCCGGGATCACTGACGATCACCTGCCAGGTGCCATTGTCCTTCTTGGCGATGCGCACGGTGACGTCATGGTTCGAAAACACCCCGGGACCGAAGCTCGAACGCTCGGTCATGTTGCGGAAACGGTGGACGCGCGTCAGCGAGAGCGGGATCAGGCCCGCGCCCACCGTGTCACCGCCGACCGCTCCCGCGTCACCACAGGGCGCGCAGCCCGTGCCGAGTGGACGCCCCTCCAGGAAATCGGCGGCGATGTGCAGGTGGCTATACGATAAATTATCAATGATGGACGCCGGGGTCTTGAACTCCGTGCACCACTTCCCGTCCTCGCCCCGGTTCACATCGCTCAGGTAGCTGGGTATGGGTGTATCGCAGTCGCCACAGATCTTGGTGATATTGGCGCACCACGAGGTGACCGGATAACTCGTGAGCGCCTGCGTCGCCGCCGGCGGAGTGATGTCGGCGGCCACGAGTCGCCCGGCGAAGCAGAGCGTGAGGACGGTCAGCAGGTGGGATCGCGACGGAACAGGCATGGGAAGGTCCTGTGCTAAATACCCGCGTCAGCGGCCTGGGAGGCGGCAGGTGTGGCGGGGGCGGGGGCGACAGCATTGGGGTTTTGGGCGGGCGTGATGGTGAGGTCGAACGCGACCTGGCCCGAAGCCAGCGGCGAGCCGGCGAGAATGTGCACGGCGTCGATGGTGCCTGGGCCGGCGGTGAAGCTGACGGCGGCGACGCCGTGGGCGTCCGCCACTACCGTCTGCGCCGACAGCTGATTTCCGAAGCGGCCCAGATCGAAACTGGTGTAGCTGACCACCCCGTTCGGGGCGGTGACGACGCGTAGGATCACCGGTTCGTCCTGGCGGGCGGTCACCTGTGTTGCTGAGAGCGGACGCAACACCGGGGTCTTCTCATCCGGTGCTGCGGTTTGGAACGCCCGGGCTGGTGCCACGTCATCGACGTACGCTTTGGGATTGGCCGCAAAGGCGGCGGCATCGAACGGCGGTGGTGCGACCAGCGCGCTGAGCCGTTCGGGATGAGTCTTGGTCTGGAGTGCAGCCGCCACTGCCGCCACCTGCGGGTTGGTGCTGGGAGGGACCGCGGTGACGGTCCCGATCGGGTCGGCAGCCGGAGCCGCTTGGACGGCCGCGGGAATGCGCGCCACCGCGGGAGCGCTCGCCACCGCGGGAGTGGCCGGGGTACTCGGTAAGCCAGTGGCGGGACCAGCCGGTGTCGTCTCCGCGAGCGACGGTGTCGTGACCGGCGACGACGCGGGGGCTGCGGTAGTCGGAATCAGAGGAGACGTGGGCGATGTTGCATCCGAGTACAGGAACCAGCCCAGCGCCGCTGCGCATGCGGGCACCAGAATCAGTCCAGCTCGGGTCACAGAATTCATGAGCCGCCCTCAGAGG
>JANPIY010000336.1:0-4916 GCA_031425255.1 Planctomycetota bacterium | reverse complement strand
GCGAAAACCTGCCCGCTCTGCTCGCCGGCAGGGGCGGCGGTGTCATCAAACCCGGACGCCACCTGGTGCTGCCCGGCAAGACGCCCTTGGCGAACCTCTACCTCTCACTGTTCCAGTGCATGGGCGTCATGGCGGACTCGTTCGCCGACTCGACGGGCGTCATCGCGGACCTGGTGAAATAATGCTCAGGGATGCGCAAGGACGCGGCGCAGGTGATCCAGGAGCTGGGCGGCGTCCTTGAGGTGCAGCAGGGCCTGCACGGTCACGTGTGGCGACAACACGGCATTGGGATCGACGAAGCGCTGATCGCGGGCCTGCGCCACTGCGGCCACCGCCAGATTCAGGCTGCGCAGCACGTCGAGCAGTTGCTGATCGACCGAGGCGGGCTGGACCTTGTTGGCGAGCGGGGTCTTGTCGCGGACGATGCGATTGCTCAGCGGCGTCTTGTCCCGGATCACGCGATTGGCGAGCGGCGTACGTTCCTTGGCTTCGGGCAGCACGCGGTTGTGGGGTGGTGTCCGCGACATGGCGATCGATTCCTCGGGTCGTGGATGTTGTCGACCCAGGGCGAAGCTGGCAAGGAGCGCTTTAGTAACCGGAGCCGGATTCTGCCGCTGCCCGCAGCGAGGTGATGACACCCCAAGCCAGCACCGGTGAGACCAGCAGCACCACCACCACGGTGACGAGTGCCAGTCGTTGCAGGTCCGACCACCGCCGTGCGGGCGCGATCGCGGTGATCAGCGGGGCCATGCCACCCACTGCCAGCACCGGCAGGGCCCAGGTCGGGAGATCGGCGTAACGATTCCCCAGCAGCCACAACATCGGCAGGATGACCGCGCTGAGCGTGACCATGCCGGCGCTGGCGTACCACGTCGGCCGCCACCACATGAGCACCAGCGCCGCCGTCGCTGCCGCGGTCAGGATGCCGGCGAACTGGCCATGGGTGATGCAGTTGAAGAGCACCAGCGATACCGCACTGAGAGCGGCGAGCGTGGTCAGCGTGACCGCGGAAACACCCGCGGTGGATGCCGCATGCACACGTTCCCAGGCCATGATCACTGCGCTCCACAGTACGGCCAACCCACCCACCCAGAGGATGGCTTGTGGCAGATCACCTGCCGGGAGCTGAGGCTTCAGCAGCAGCCAGACCGCCAACGTGGTCAGGGCCAACCGTATTGCCACGCGCCACGTCAAACCGCCCGCGCTCGCACCACACGTCAGCAGTCCACCGGCGAAGGCGATCCACGCAGGCCAGTTCTGTACATCGCCGCCGGGCGCCACCCAGCCGCGGAAACCGAGGTGGCAGATCCCGAAGACCAGGGCGAGCAGAGCGCCGGTGGGAAGGAATCGTCGGCCCGCTGGCCACCACGCCGTCAGCAGCATCCCCGCCACCATCAGCAACGGCGGCGCGATGATGCCCCAGATGAGTTCACGTTGATCGATCATGGCGACCTCCCTCGGCACGGCCGCGAGGCGCGTGGTGTCGAGCACCACGCGCCTACGTTCGACCTGATGTACTCAGCGCGAGTGCCGCTCAGGCGGCACCGCCGATGGCCACGGTTATTTCTGCTTGATGCCTTCGGTGGCGAAGGTCACGACGACCTCATCGCCCGCCGCTTCGAGCATCTTGGTCATGCCGAAATCGCTGCGCTTGATGGTGAAGGTACTTTCGAAGCCGATGCGGTAGCCGCCCCAGGGATCCTTGCCTTCGCCGATCTTGAGCACCGTCAGGGTCAGCGATTTGGTCACGCCATGGAGGGTGAAGTCGCCGGCCACCTCGTAGGTGCGCTCATCGATCTTCTTGAAAGCGGTCGAGGTGAAGGTGAGTTTGGGAAACTGCTTGGCATCGAAGAAATCGGGATTCGCCAGATGGGCATCGCGCTTCTCATCATGGGTATCGACACTGCCCGCCTGGATGACGATCTCGACCTTGGAAGCGGAAGGATTAGCCGCGTCGATGGTGATGGTTCCTGAGACGTCGTTGAAGCGGCCGTGGGTGTAGCTGACGCCCACGTGTTTGACCTTGAAGAGTGCCGCGGAGTGCGACTTGTCGACGGTGTAGACGTCGGCGGCATCGAGCGTGGCGAAGCCCAACGACAGGACGAGGGCGGGCAGCAGAGTAGAACGGATGGACATAATGGGTTCCTTGGGATGGACGGCCGGGGTGGATGGCGACGCCCACCCGCCGTTGGTAGGCATCGTGAGAGGATGGAGAAGCGGATCAGTTGCGGAGGGTCTCGAGGAGGCCGATCAGTTCGACCAGGCGTGCCTCCCCCAGTCGGCCAAGGCGCTGCTGCTGCACCTGCGCCAGGGGTTCGTCGAGCGCCGCCAACGTGGTCAGGCCCTGCTCGGTGATGCGGGTCCGCACCACTCGCCGGTCACGCTCATCGCGCTCGCGCACGATCAGTTGCTGACGCTCCAGCTTGTCGAGCAGACGCGTGACGTCGGGTTCGTAGGTCACCAGCCGGGAAGCGATGTCGCCACACGTGCGCGCGCGCTGCTGCGGATCACCCTCGCGGAGCGCCCCGCGCAGAATGCGCAGGACGTTGTACTGGGCCTGACTCAGGTCGTGCGGCTTCAGCACATCGACCACCTCGCGCCGCAGCAGTTCGGTGGTGCGCACCAGGTTGAGGAAGGCCTCGTCCGCCAGCGAGCGGAAGGGGCGCACCTGCTTGAGTTCGTCGAGGAGGCGTCCAACCATGGCCGGGATTAATGCGTTCGAACAACTATCGTCAAGACATATTTCCTTGGAACGGGCTTATCGGAGCCCGCCGAGGTTGGCCGTCACGCTCCCTCTCACCGGGCGGGTGTGGTCACCGGGCGCCGTCGCTCCGCGTCACGCTGGGCCATCACCACCCGGCCCAGGGCGTCGTTGCCACGGGCTCGCTGATCATCGTCCAGACGCGTGACGTCGACGCTCAGCAGCATGACCCGGGCCTCGTCGGTCTGTCCATCGGCCAGCAGGGCTTCGCCCAAGGCGATCCGATCGCCCGCCAGCAACGGCGTGTCGTTGAGGCGGCGGGCAAGCGCAAAGGCGGCGATGGCCTCCTCCGCACGCCGGGCCGAGACCAAAGCATGAGCGCGCGCCAGATGCAGGCGCCCGAGTTCAGCCGGGCGCGAGGCGCAGGCGATGGCGAAGGCGGTCTCATCGAGCAGGCGGTCGGGCGCCGGCAATGCTGGCAGCGGAGGATTGGCGAGCTGCTCCTGATGCAGCCGGATGTCCGCCATCAGGCCTTGCACATGCCGCGTCAATCCGAACAGCAGGACCGCCATCGTCCCACACAGCATCACCCCGGCCAGGATCAGGAAGCGGGCTAATGGATGTGGGCGCGGCAGGTGGACCACCGTCGTCGCTGGCACCGGTGCGGGGATCTCCTCCGAGATGGCGCGCACCAGTGCCGCCAACGATGGCGGTGGTTGGGAACGGGCAGCATTGTTCATAGGTGCAACGACCCCCTCGCCCGATGTCGGGACCTGCCTCGGCGGTGCCGCTGGATGCGACATGCGCGTGCGGGAACCGTCCTGGCCGGGAGGTCCTCGCGAATGGGTTGCCAATGCGGAACGGTCCGTGCCACCCACCCGCTTCTGTCCCAGACCTGCCGAGATCGCCGCAGTCGTCAGCCCATCAGATCCAGCGTTGCTGATCTGCCGGCTGGCTTTCAGCCGGCGGCGTCAACCCCAGATGTTGATAGCCCTTCACCGTGACCACCCGGCCGGCGGGGGTCTTGATCAGGTAGCCGCTCTGGATGAGGAAGGGTTCGTAGATGTCTTCGATGGTCGCCTCGTCCTCGCTCACCGTCACCGCCACGGTCTTGAGTCCCACTGGGCGACGGTGACCCGCCAGGCATCCGAGGATGCGCCGGTCGAGCTCGGTCAGGCCGGCCTGATCGATGCCGAGCATGCACAGGCCTTCCTCCGCCACCTGCCCATCGATGTGGTTGCCATAAGTGACCTGCGCCAGATCGCGGATGCGCCGCAGGTGATTATTGGCGTAGCGCGCGGTGCCGCGGCTGCGGCGCGCGATCATCGCCAGGCCGTTCGCATCGGCGCCGACGCCGAGCAGATGCGCCGAGCGGGTGAGGATGCGCGACAGCTCCTCATCGGTGTAGAGATCGAGCCGTTCGCGGATGCCGAAACGGGAACGGAACGGCGCCGTCAACTGCCCTTCGCGGGTGGTGGCACCCACCAGGGTGAAGGGCGGCAGCGTCAGGGTCAGCGACTGGGAGGTGGTGCCCTCGCCGAGCTGGATGGTGATGCGGAAATCCTCCATCGCCGAGTAGAGGTATTCCTCGACCACGCGCTTGAGGCTGTGGATCTCATCGATGAAGAGCACGGTGCCGGCCTTGAGGGTCGACAACAGCCCGGCGAGGTCGCCAGGTTTGTCGAGCAGCGGCCCCGAGGTCTCGCGGATCTCGGCACCCATCTCCGCGGCCATGATGTGGGCCAGGGTGGTCTTGCCGAGCCCAGGCGGGCCGGACAGCAGCACATGATCGAGCTGTTCCTTGCGCTGCGTCGCCGCCGCGATCGCCAAGCTGAGGTTGCGCGTAACCGCATTCTGCCCGGTGAAATCCTGCAGCCGCTTGGGGCGCAACGCACGATCGCTCTGATCATCCTTCTGTTCGAATCCGGTCGGCTGCGGCATGGCGCCCCAGTCATGCACCCACCAGCCTCAACGCAAGCCGCCGACCCCCTGCCCCTGCGCGACGAGGTCCATCGCGCGCAGCGCAATCACGACGACGAAGTCGGCGTCCCCAAGGCGTCCTGCCCACCGAGCAAGACGAGGTCCATCGCGCGCAGCGCGATCACGACGACGAAGTCGGCGTCCCGGCCGCAGGCCGGGCGGACCGGAAGCCCACCCAGCGCTCTCGCCTCCAAAAACTCGTCATCCACCAACTCCGGCCGGGGGTAGGGGGCGC
>JANPIY010000335.1:0-3407 GCA_031425255.1 Planctomycetota bacterium | reverse complement strand
GGCGGACGGCAACTGGAATAGCCAGCCGACCGACATCACCATGAGCCAGCCGCCATTCTGCGTGGACTTCGGCACGCTCGAGGTGGGTTGGGCGCATTTCGCACCGGGTGGTGTGCCGCTCTGGACGGTCGACTACTACGGCCAGCCGCAGAAGCCGCGTCCGGCCTCCCCTGGCAACGACGACAAGAACCAGGCGCATCAGTTCAAGCAGGCGTTCCGGGTCAAGGTGGCCGGCCAGGGCATCGGCGGCGTGCGCGAGTTCGGCGGCAACAGCGCCGCACTGATCAACGGCATGAACGACCTGCACACTCGCTACGAGGCAGCACCCGAAGCCGGGACCGGACAGATCCCTGTGGTGCGGATGAGCAGCACGATGGCGATCAAGGCCGGGCAGAGCACCAACTACATGCCGGTGTTTGAGATCGTCGGCTGGACCGATCGGCCCAAGATGCTGGGGGAGCGAAAGGTGCTGGTGCCGGGGCGGCAGGTCGCAGCCCCCTTGCCCACCAGCGTGCCTGTGCCGCCGCCGGCGCCGCGTCCGGCCCCGGTGGTGATGGCACCGGCTCCAGCACCCACGGCCGCCCCGCCACCGACCCCGCAGCGCGCACCCGCCCTGGTGGACGACGATCTGCCCTTCTGATCCGCCGCCATCGCACCACAGCCACCCGAACCGTCGCCCGCACCAGCGGGCGGCGGATGCCCCCCCTGTCCCTCAGGAGCACCCCATGCCGGACGACAACACTTCCGCATCTCCCCCTGATGGCGGCCCTGGTCGCGTCGTAGCGCCCGACACCACCCTGGCCTGGGCCCGTTTCTATGCCGGGCTCGGATGGTCCGTCGTGCCGGTGCGCCCCGGCGAGAAGATTCCCGGCATTCCCTGGTCGGGCTTCCAGCAGGCGCGTCCATCCATGGCCCAACTCGACGACTGGTTTGCCATCGGCGGCTATGGAATCGGCATCGTCACCGGCCGGGTCAGTGGGGTCTTCGTCCTCGATTTCGACGGTGAGGCCGGACAGGAAATGCTGATCCAACTTGAGCGCGAGCACGGCGCGCTGCCGCCGACGATCAGCGCGCTCACACCCGGCGGTGGCATCCATCTGCTCTTCCAGCACCCCGGGACACCCGTTGCCACCCGCAAGCACGCCCGGCCCGGTCTCGACGTCCGCGGCGATGGCGGCTTCATTGTCGTGCACCCCTCCGTGCACAGGAACGGCCGCCGCTACGAGTGGGACGCGGACGCCCACCCCGAAGATGTCGCGATCGCACCGGCCCCGCAATGGGTGCTCGACCTCGTGCAACAGGCAACGCCCACTTGTGCTTCCGCCAGCACGCCGATCATCCAGGCCACACAATCCGGCGCATTCGGGCTGCCCACTACCGTCATCGCCGACGGTCGCGAGAGCTACATGCGCGACACCATCCTCGCGGTGCTGCGTGCGATGCGCGACCAGCTGGGGCGCCTGCCGACCGCCGACGAACTCTTCACCGAGGTCTGGCCGCAATACAGCCGCAAGGTCGATCTCCGTCGACCCGGCCGCGGCGCCGACGAGGTCATGGCCAAGATCCGCTACACCCTGCACCGGGTTGCTGCCGGCGCTGTGGCGGGGCTACAGGCGCCTCCCGTCCTGTCCGCACATCCCCCTGCGGCGGTGGCGAACGCGGTGTCCGCGGCCTGTCCCGACGTGTTCCCGACGCTGGATATCGCGGCCTTGTCCTCCCTGCCGCCGGTCGAGTGGCTGATCGACGATATCATCACCGCGGATGGCTTCGGCATCACCTACGGACCGCCGGCCAGCCTGAAGTCGTTCTTGCTGATCTCCTGGGGGCTGCACATCGCCAGCGGCACACCCTGGCTCGACCACAAGGTCCGGCAAGGTGCTGTGCTCTATGTCGCCGGCGAGGGCGTGCGCGGCATGGGGCGCCGTATCCGCGCCTGGATGCGCCACCACAAGCTGGAAGGCGTCGACCTGCCGTTCCGGTTGCTGCCCGCCAGCGTGAACCTCACCGACCCAGAGCAGTTGGCCCGCCTCGTCCGCACCGCCGTCGCGGCGGCCGACGCGGAAGGCACACCCATCGCCCTGGTGGTGATCGACACCGTCGCCCGCGCCATCCCCGGTGCCGACGAAAACAGCGCCCAGGACATGGGGCGCTTTGTCGCCGCCATCGAGCACATCAAGTCCCAGGTCGCCTGCCACGTGCACGGCGTGCACCACAGCGGCAAGGACCCCGATCGCGGCGCCCGCGGCTCCTCCGCCCTGCTGGGCGCTATCGACACCATGATCCGCGTCACCCGCGAGGAGGACCAGGTTACCGTCGAGGTCGAGAAGCAGAAGGATGACGACGAGGCCAAGCCGATCGCCCTGCAGATCGAGCGCGTCGATCTCTCCCACGCCCTGACCATCGAGCATTCCCTGGTGCTGGTGCCGCAACCTGAATCCATGGTCACGTCGCCATCGTGGAATGAAGACCATATCGACCTCTTGCTGGAGGTGGCCGGCATCGTCCAACCCGGCGGTCGGATGATCCTGGCGCGCCTGGTGGAAGCGCTCGGGACGAGCCGCGGGCGGACCTATGACCGGCTCAACAAGGCGATCCCGCTGGCACCGGGTGGTGTCGATGTCGTTCTGAACGACGTGCCCGTCCGGCTCTGGCGCACCCGCACCGGCCTCGCTTCGAACAGCCCGGTGGAGGTCAGCTGTGTCGAACTGTAGCGCCACTGTCCTGGACCTTCCCGGCCCATGCAACAACACCGGGATACGGCAGAATTCCACCAATTCAGTGCCGTGTTCCGCCTGTCCCGATCGTTTCAACGCGAGACATGAGCAAAACAGCCAGTTCCCGATGTCCCCCCCCTACGGGGGGCAGTGCCCTTCCCGGACACGCCTCCTACGGGGGGAGCGTCACCCCCACCGGGAGGACTGGTGCTGGTGAAGCCGACCCTTCGCGCACGGCCAGTCGCCAGCTTCACCGACAACCGAGCGGCGGTGATCGAGCACGACCGCATCACCGCGGCGGTGCTGTCGGTGGACGAGGTGGCGCGCGAGATGGAACGTCGCTGGGGCGTGGGACGACTGGTGCGACTGGTCAGCCCGGCGACGCTGGTGCGCTTCCGCCAGGGGCACGCGATGTGGACCCAGGCCTACAGCCACGATCGCAATGCCGCCGAGACTGAGCGCACCAGCGCGATGATGATCCGCGCCTGGAGGGCGCTCGATGCCGAGGCATCGGCGGCGGGCCATGCGCCCCTGGCGCCGACGGTGTGGGAGGGCCGCACCGAGGACGGGCGGGTGCTGGTCATCACCCGCACCAGTGAGGAGGCGCTGGCGATCGCGTCCGCTCCGGATAACCGCTCCCGCACCGTCTGGACGGTCGATGAGCTGGCGCGCTGCGTGGCGATGTTCGAGCAG
>JANPIY010000334.1:0-3677 GCA_031425255.1 Planctomycetota bacterium | reverse complement strand
AAGACGAACTGGTGGACGGGCACCACAAGCCGCCCCGCCGCCGCCGCTTCTCGCGCGAGCATGCTCGCCTCCGATGCGGTCGCTGTCACCGGCTTCTCGGCGATCACATGACAGCGGGCCTCGAGGGCGGTTCGAATGACGTCGAGATGCGCTGCGAGTGGAGTGCAGATGTGTACCACGTCGGCACTTTCGGAGAGAGCGTCCGCCAGGGTGGCGCAGGCCCGGGTTCGCGGTCCGGCGAGGTGGCGGGATCGCTCGAGATCGGGATCGACGATGGCAACCACTTCACCACCAGCGTGGCGCGCGGCATCGCGATGCCATCGTCCCATCAACCCGGCGCCCGCGATCACCACCCGCGGTCGGGTCATCCGAGGCGAACGTCGTGGAGCGCGGCGAGGGTCGTCTCATCGATCTGGCAGCGCGTGCCGGTGGTGGCGGAGTGATACGCTGCGGCAATCACGGCAAGCACGTCGCGCCCCGCTTCGCCGCTCGCCGGCGGTTCGGTGCCGTCGCGGAACGCGGTGAGGGTCCGTTCGATCACGTTGCGCGTGGCGATCATTCCGGGGTCCTTGGGATTGCGGGCGAGGAATTCGCGCGCGCCGGCGCGCTCGCGCCACGCAATGCCGGAAACACCGTATTCGAGGCGGACGGAAGGCCTTGTGCTGCGGAAGAGGCCAGCCATCAGGCGTGCCCGCCCGCCGAACGACGCGCGCACAGAGGCGCGCTCGGTGTCAGCGCGGACCTCAAAGTACTGCGTCTCGCCTTTGCAGAGACGATTCTGGGTGATCTGCGCCAGCCGCCCGCGCGAAAACTCGAGCGTCACCAATGCCACCGCATCGGTCTCGCCCGCGCGCACGCCGCAGGTGGAGGTGCGGGCATCGACGCTGATCGGCCGCTCGCCGAAAAGGGCCATGAGAAAGTCCACCAGGTGAACGCCTGCCTCGTAAAGGGTCCGCTGCAGCATTGCGCCGCGCCACCCCGGTTCGGCCCACGGCGGGAGGTCCATCAGCTGCCACACCTGGGCGAAGACCAACCCGCCGGTCTGGCCACTGTCCACTGCGTCGCGCACCGCGCGGAAGATCGGCATCTCGCGGAACTCGTGGTTGAGCGCAATCCGCCGACCTGCAGATCGGGCTGCGGAGAGCAACTGATCGGCCTCGGCCAGCGACGCGACGAAGGGCTTCTCGCAGAGCACGTGTGCGCCGGCTGCAAAGCTGCGCAGACAGTACTCGGCGTGCGATCCCGGTGGCGTGCCGATCATCACCACCTCGGGCCGTCCCTGCTCCAGCATCGTGTCGAAGGAATCGAAGACCGGAGTGCCAAAGGTCGCCGCTGCTCTGGCTCGCCGGTCGGCGTCGAGATCCATCGCGCCGACAATTTCCACTCCGGGGATGCCCTTCAGCGCCGGGAGGTGTAGGGTGGTGCCGGCATTGCCGAGCCCGATCACAGCGACGCGCATGAAGCGACTCCTGGGTGGAGAGAGCAGAACGGGAGCGGGGAAGTCGCAGACTCAGCGCGCACGAAGCGGGCCGTTCGCTCCATGAAGATCGCTCACGCAGCTGGCGGCTTGGTTCCTACCACGTGGAAGAACGCTCCGAGTTGCCGGGCGGCGGCACGGGCCGGTGCCAGGTCGAGGAGGCGGTTGTACGCCGTTGCCAGCTGCTTCCGGCGCCAACCAAAGCGTTGCTGGTCCACCAGCGGAATCGGCGCTGGTTCGATGCGCGGGACAAAGGAAGCGTGCCGGCGGAAAAGTGCCTGTATCTCGCGGATGCTGAGCAATCGCGTGGAGTCGTACGGCAGGCCGGTACGCCAGCGGACATAGCGGGCCTGCAGCGGCCGGGGCAGCCAGCCGACCCCCCAGATCCCCACGTGCGGCTCGGCTCCCACGGAGAAGCGGTTCGGCGTGGCTCCAGCGAAGATGCCCCCTCTTTGCAGCACACGGTCTATCTCGCACACCATGGCAGCCTGATCGCCGACGTGCTCGACCACGTCGAGTGCGGTCACCACTCCGATGCTGCCGGCGCGCACGGGGAGGGCCTCGGCGTGCGCCGCGGCAACATGCACCGGCACCCCGGCGGCGTGGCAGATGCGCTGGGTCACCAGTGCCCATTCCATCGAGACGTCAATGCCGAGGTTGGTTCGTCCGACTGGGGCCACGGAGAGGAACGACCCGGCGCCGCAGCCGAGATCGAGGAATGGGCCGGGGTGCTGGGCGGCCGGGGCCAGCCAGCCGTTCCATTCCTCGCGCATCCGCGCGGCAAGGGCCAGCGTCATGGTGGTGCGCTCCGCCACGCGCTCTGCGCTCCATTCCTTGCGTCGCGCAAAGACCGCGCGAATGGAGCCCGCCACGTCCCGAGGTGGGACCGTTGCGGCGAGGTGGCGAGCCGCGTCGAGGTCGGCGGCGATATCGAGCCAGGAACCTCGCGACACACGCAGATCAGGGATGCCGTCGACCAGCGCGAACAGGGTGGCGCAGCAGGCTGCGCGCAGGCCACCATCAACCGGAGTAAGTTCGCCGTGATGGAGGGGGCAGCACCAGATCATGTCGGGAAGCTAGCGCAGATTGTGCAGAGGGGGAGACCTTTCTGCATCGAGGCGCAAAGGAGGCGCGCGGGCCCACCACTCAGGGCTAGGAGTCCGTGGACGCTGGCTGCAAAGCTGCGCAGGCAGTACTCGGCGTGCGATCGGTGGTGCGATGTGGGTCGGTGGCAACCGCGGACGGGTACAGGAAGCGGGCGGCGCCATCGGCGAGCAGCGGGGCAGGTCAGTCGCTGGCACAATATTCGCAAACCACCCACCTTGGTGACAATGCTCCTCCGGCTGCCACCCTCATCCCGACCCGCACCCCATTTCCGCGGCAACGGCTTTGCCCGACCTGCCTGACATCTCGCGCAGCCGCCGACCGGCACCCACGAACCTTCCGCTGGCCAGTTTCACGGCACTCGGCTCGGGAGAACTCGTGGCGAGGGTCCTGGCATTCTTCGTTGCGGCTGTGCTTGCCCGCCGCCTGGGCGCAACTGGTTTCGGTCAGCTTGCGTTCGCATCGGCGTTGACGACGTACCTCATTTTGGTGCCGAACCTCGCCGTCCAGGATCTCGGCATGCGCGCCGTCGCCCGTGCCCCCGACGCCGCACCGATGCTGGCAGCCAGCGTGACGCGCATCCGGCTGGCTTTCAGCGGCCTGGCAGTGGCCATGGTGTCGGTCGCAGCCATGATCGTGCCGCTCTCTGGCACCATGCGGCTCGTCGTCATCCTCACGGCATTGGTGGCAATTCCACAGTCCGTCAACGTGGCGTGGGCGTACAAGGCCCTTGGCCAGAACGGTCGAGTCGGGGTCAGTCTGGTGGCTACCCAGGTCGTCCTGCTGGCGGGGGTGCTGCTCTTTACCCGCACCGCGACCGACGTCGCCACCGTTCCCCTCCTCGTGGCAGTGAGCGAGGCCACCGCTGCCGCGGTGCTGATCGGTCTCGTGTGGCGCGGGTGGCCCGCGGGCTCGATTCGCAATGGAGCGCGCGTGATTCACGGCGCTGCCGCGGTTGTGGTCAATCGCCTTCTTCGCGCCGTGATTGTCACCGCCGACATGGTTCTCCTCGGCGTCCTGTCAACCAGCGCCCAGGTCGGGATCTACTCCGCGGCCTATCGGGTGTGCTTCCTGCTCACCGCCGTGGCTGCTACGG
>JANPIY010000333.1:0-1977 GCA_031425255.1 Planctomycetota bacterium | reverse complement strand
ACCGTGGCAATTCCCTTACCAGCGCAAATGCACGCCCATATGGAAGTAACCACCGGTAGGACCATCGGCAGCGATGGTCGCCGCCATCACGCTCGACTTGACGCCGTCGATGATCTCCATCGGCGCCTTGTCGCCCCCCATGTCGGTCTTCACCCAACCCGGGTGGACACAGTTGACCTTGATCGCGGTGCCGGCCAGCGCCTGCGACAGTTCCACGGTGTAGAGGTTCACCGCCGCCTTCGAGGTGTCGTAGGCTGAGAAGTTCATGCCGTAGATCGAGGAGTTCCGGTCGGCATGTTCGCCGATCGAGCCGAGGATGCTCGAGAGGTTGACGATGCGTCCAGCAGCAGATTTCTTGAGCAGCGGCAGGAAGGCCTGCGTCACCGCCACCAGCCCGAAGAAATTGGTTTCGAAGACCCGGCGGAAGGTGTCCACCGTGGTCGAGGCTGGACCGGTCTCGACCGCATAGTCGAGGATGCCGGCGTTGTTGATGAGGATGTCGAGGCGGCCATGCAGCCGTCCGATCTGGGCCGTTGCCGCGGCGATCGATCCCGCGTCGGTGACGTCGATGGCGAGCGCCTCGGCGCTGAGACCTTCGGCGACCAGCCGCTTGGCGGCGTCGGCGCCGCGCGCCAGGTCGCGAGCACCGATCACGACATGGATGCCGAGTCGGCCGAGCTGCCGGGCGGTTTCAAATCCGAGTCCTTTGTTGGCACCGGTGATGAGGGCGATGGTGGCGGGACTGGCCATGGATGGATCCTCGTGCGGGTCGGCAGGTGGTTGGGGGCGGATAGTCCTCCTCCGCCGCCGCCGCTGGCGAAGGAGAAAGTGAAAGCAGCTCCGCAATGCGAGGCCCGGCGATTTTAGGCCGATGAAGCCGCTTCCGTACCGCCGGCCTCGACTTCCGCGAGGATCGCCAGCAGTTCCTGGACGCAGACGAAACAACCGGAATTGCAGCAGCGCAGACGATTGCGGTCCTCCACGCCATCGAGGAGGCTCTCGATGCGATGGCGCAGGACGGGCGAATAATTGCGTCTGGCCAGGGCCTGATCGATGCGGGCGCGACGATCCATCAGACTGCTTTCTACCGCCTTGGGCGGGCCCCGCCATGGTCCCGGCGGTAACCATATCCGACCGCGCCACACTCGCGGTGCTCGCCACCGGTGACGCCGGTCGCTGCTGCGGTCTTGTGGCTGCTGCGCTGCCCGGATGCTGCCGGCATGACGCCCGCCCGCCTACGCGTGACCATCCTGATCGCCGCGCCCCTGCTGATGCTGCTGTGGTTCTGGTGGTGGAGCGGTGCAGCAGTCCAGGCCGAGCGCACGTTCCATGGCCTGAAATCAGCCATCGAACAGGGTCGCGCCGGTGCCGTGCTCGATCATCTCCACCCCGACTACGACATCGCCGCGTCGTGGCCCAGCCAGTTCGGGGACGGCGCCGGGGACCTCGGTATCGGCAATGGTACCCTGCGGGTGCTGGCCCTGCGCGGCCTCACCGCCTTGTTCCAGCTCCAGCAGCCCGATCCCTTCGTCTTCACCTACACCATCAATGCCGTGGAGGAGCTGGCCGACGGCACGGTGGCGGTCACCGTCGCCATCGGCATGTCGACCCAAGCTGGCCACCAGCCGCTGACCTTCACCCCCTCATTGCTCAATCAGCGTTTCGTACTGGCGCGGGAAGGCTGGTGGCCCGCCTTGTCCATCCGCTCCCACCCCCCTTTCAGCGTGAGCTACTGACGCTATGGCCGAGTTGTCTCCTGACGAGGTCATGGTCGCGCTGATTTCCGGGATTATAGCGCTGGTGACGACCGTGAGCTGGATCCGCGCCGTGATCCTTCCTTCCAGGTAACTCATCTCACACTCGTGTCGGTATGAGCTGAAATCCCATGCTTTTTGCGCGTTTGGTCAGGGC
Source organism: Planctomycetota bacterium (assembly GCA_031425255.1). Classification (GTDB taxonomy): domain Bacteria; phylum Planctomycetota; class UBA11346; order UBA11346; family UBA11346; genus BOG-1363. Next base: position 66 of record JANPIY010000333.1, on the reverse strand, counting down.
ATCGATCGAACGTTGTTTGAGCTTTTCTTCATAGGCCTGCTGTCCTTGGTCGGTGTAATCCTGGCC
>JANPIY010000332.1:0-24022 GCA_031425255.1 Planctomycetota bacterium | reverse complement strand
CCAGGATTACACCGACCAAGGACAGCAGGCCTATGAAGAAAAGCTCAAACAACGTTCGATCGATGCCCTGACCAAACGCGCAAAAAGCATGGGATTTCAGCTCATACCGACACGAGTGTGAGATGAGTTACCTGGAAGGACGCAGAGTTGAGAAGTCTCAGCTCTGCGCCCTCTGCGGCCTCTGCGGTTGGGCCGCTCGTGAGTTTCTTCCGGCGGATCACGAAAGAGCTTCACCATCAAAGCCGTGGGTTTGAATCACTCGCCGGGTTGCGCTGCGCCATCCTGGGCGACGGCCACCTGCGCCTGCTTCTTCTTGAGCTGGCCGCAGGCGGCGTCGATATCGGCACCACGTTGCCCACGCACGGTGCAGTGGCCGCCGGCGTCGGTGACGCGCGCGACGAAGGCATCGACCTGCGCCGCGGTCGGACGCGTGTGCGGTGTCTCGGTGACCGGATTGAAGGGGATGAGGTTGATGTGCGCGCCGTAGCGCCGGGCGAGCAGGGCCAGGCGATCGGCGTGCGAATCGCTCATGTTGGCATCGGCCAGCAACACATACTCCAGCGTCATGCGGCGATTCACCAGCGTGCTGTAGTCGTCCATCGCCGACATCAGATCTTCGAGCGGCCAGCGACGGTTGAGCGGCACGATGCGGCTGCGGGTCTCGTCATCGGCGGCGTGGATCGATAGCGCCAGCGTCACCTGCGGTTCGTCCTGCGCGAGTTGACGGATGCGCGGAGGGACGCCCGAGGTGGAGATGGTGAAGCGCCGACGCCCCATGCCGAGGCCTTCCGGCTCCGCCAATACGCGCACGGCCTTGATCACATTCGCATAGTTGAAAAGCGGCTCGCCCGAGCCCATGAACACCACATTGGTCACCGGACGACGGCGATGGTGGTGGTAGATCTGATAGACGATCTCGCCCGCGGTGAGGTCGCGCTCGACTCCATTCTGGCCGGAGGCGCAGAAGGTGCAGCCGACCGGACAGCCGATCTGCGACGAGACGCACACCGTATGGCGGTCGCTGGTCGGGATCGAAACGCACTCCACCAGCTTGCCGTCGTGCATCCGCAACAGCGACTTCACCGTGCCGTCACGGCTCTCCTGCCGGGTGTGCTCGGTCGCCGGGAAGAGGGTGAATTCGTTGGCGAGACGGCCCACCAATTCGCGCGGCAGGCCCTTGATGTCGGCGAAACCCTCGACCTCCGGCCGGTACAAACCGGCGAACAACTGGCTGGCACGGAATGCCGGCAGGCCGATGCCGGTCGCCCAGGTGCGCAGCTCATCAAGGGTATGACCATAGAAATCCATCGGCGGCGCAGCCTACGCCAGCGTTCAGCGATGCACGCGTCGCATGCCGCAGCTTGCTGGAGTCATCGACTCGCCTGCAGGGAGCCGTCCCCATCGTCACGACGCCCAGGCCGACTTCCCTGGTCGTCTCTAACGAACTCTGCTGGAACTCGGTGAAATCCTCTGTTCCGGGTGACGAGGCTGGGCGATTCCGTCGCGCTCCTCTGCGCCTAGCGTGGCGCCATGGACCATCCGCGGCCATCATCACCCATTCGTTCGCCCGAGGAGTTGGCGCGAGACCTGGAGGAACGGTTGCTGCAGGCGGCCATCCGCGAGCGCCGGTGGCGTCGGCGGCGGTTCCATTTCGGCTCCATGACCGTGCTCGTCGGCGTGCTGGTTCCGGGCATGACCCTGCTGGGCGCTGGTGCCATCAGCGCCGGCGCGATGACCAGCTGGCTCGACGGTGGAGGCTGGCTGCCCCTGGCTGCGACGATGGCTGGCGGTGGTGCGTGCGCGGCGCTGGTGTTCCTGCGCGGCTGGGGCGTAGCCCTGGGGATGGTGACCTTCGGCCTCTTGTTCATGGGGCTGGTGGCGACGATGCGCGGGACGCTGGCGATCCTGTTGCCCGCCATGCCTGGACTGGTGGCCCTGTTCGTGATGGCGGGCGCCCTGGTGGGTCATCTCACGACGCTGGAAGAGGGAGATTGATCACGTCTGCGGCCACCTGCTTGACCATGGTACCGGCTGCGTTCGAGTGCCTCGCAACTGGAGTCCGCCATGCCGCCCGCCACCGTCTCCTCCGCCCCAGCATCGGTCGTCGCCCAGGTCAAGGCGGGGCCGACGCTCCTGGTAGGGAGCCGCAAGGGTCTGTTCATCTATACCAGCGATGCCGAGCGTCGGACCTGGACCCTCGCCGGTCCACATTTCCTCGGTCAGGTGATCCATCACGTGGTGGCTGACGCCCGTGATGGCCGTACCTGGTTGGCGGCCGTCAGCAGCGGCCACCTCGGGCCCACCATCATGCGCAGCAGCGATGCCGGAAAGACCTGGAGCGAAGCTGCGCGGCCGCCCGCCTTTCCCAAGGCGGCGGAGGGCGAGGACGGTCGCGCGGTGAAGTTCACCTGCTGGCTGACCCCTGGGCACACCAGCGAGCCTGGCCGGTGGTATGCCGGGGTCTCGCCGCACGGGCTGTTCTCTTCCGGCGACGGCGGGATGACCTGGGAGGAGGTCGTGGGTTTCACCCGCGCGGTGCTGGGACATCCAGAATGGTCGAAGTCGTTCTTCGAGGTGCCAGAAGGTGCGATGACCCACTCGATCCTGGTCGACCCGCGTGACGGCGCCCACCTCTATGTCTCCTTGTCGGTAGGCGGCACCTTCGAGAGCCGTGATGCGGGCACGACCTGGTCCCCACTCAACCGTGGCGTCGACAGCGATTTCTCACCGGTGAAGGATGCGCCGGTCGGCCAGGACCCGCATTGCACGGTGCTGCATCCGCGGATGCCGGACCGCCTCTGGCAGCAGAACCATTGCGGTATCTATCGACTCGATCGCCCAGGCGAGACCTGGACGCGGGTCGGCCTGGCGATGCCCAAGGAGGTCGGCGACATCGGCTTTCCCATCGTCGTGCATCCGCGCGCGGTCGACACGGCGTGGGTCGTACCGATGGATGGCACCAGCGCCTGGCCGCGCACCAGTCCCGCTGGCCGGCCGGCGGTCTACCGCACCGCCGACGCCGGAAGCACCTGGCAGCGGCAGGATGTCGGCCTGCCACCCCAGGCATGGCTGACGGTGAAACGCCAGGCCTTCTGCGCCGACGATTGCGATCCCGTCGGTCTCTATCTCGGTTCAACCAGCGGCACCATCTGGTACAGCCGCGACGAGGGTGCCCACTGGGAGATCCTCGCCCAGCATCTGCCACATCTATTTTCCCTCACCATCGCCGGCCCCGCGTGACGCGCGTCCACATCTCCTCGGTGCTCCACCAGTACACCGGCGGCCGCACGCAGGTGGAGGCCAGCGGCGCGACGGTGACGCACGTGCTCGCTGATCTCGACCGCCAATGTCCAGGGCTGCGTTTCCGCGTCATCGACGAACAGGGCCGCCTGCGCCCGCACCTGCGCATCTTCGTCGGCATGGAGCAGGTGAAGGATTTGGACACGCCAGTGGGCGCGCAGGAGATCCATCTGCTGCATGCGCTCAGCGGCGGTTGAAATGCGCGCGCCTGGGAGCGCCGCCTGGGAGCCGACTTCAGTCGGCTAAGCTATGCAGAAGAATCGGCCGCAGAGACGCAGAGACGCAGAGGAAAAGGCCAAGCAGGGTCTTTCATCTCTGCGCCTCTGCGTCTCTGCGGCCAAATCTCTTGCCTTCCCAGCATTGGACTGAACTCCGCGTTCCGAGGCGGCGCTCCCAAGTCTCCCCGACTACCGCCCAGCCGCCAATTCGGCGCGCACCGTGCGCGCCGCGGTGACCAGATTCTTCAGCGCTGCGTCGACCTCGCTCCAGCCGCGGGTCTTCAGCCCGCAGTCGGGGTTCACCCACACCTGCTCGGGTTTGAGTGTGCGGCAGGCACGGCGCAGCAGGTCCACCATCGCAGCGACCTCCGGCACCGCAGGAGAATGGATGTCATAGACCCCTGGGCCGATCTCGTTGGGGTAATGGAAACGTTCGAAGGCGCCGAGCAGCTCCATACGCGAACGGGCGGTCTCGATCGAGATGACATCGGCATCGAGGTCGGCGATCGCTGCGATGATGTCGTTGAACTCGCTGTAGCACATGTGGGTGTGGATCTGCGTATCGTCGCGCACCCCGGCGGTGGCGAGACGGAAGCAGGCGGCGGCCCAGGTGAGATAGGCCGCCCATTCCGCCCGCCGCAAGGGCAGGCCCTCGCGTAGCGCCGGTTCATCGACCTGGATGATGGCGATGCCGGCCTCCTGGAGGTCCTGGACCTCGTCGCGCAGCGCCAGGGCGATCTGCCGGCAGACCTGATCGCGTGACAGATCGTCGCGCACGAACGACCACTGGAGTATGGTCACCGGTCCGGTGAGCATGCCCTTCACCGGCTTGGTGGTCTGGGCCTGGGCGAAACGCGCCCAGTCGACCGTCATCGCCTGCGGGCGCCGCACATCACCGACGATGATCGGCGGTTTGACGCAGCGCGAGCCGTAGCTTTGCACCCAGCCATTGGTGGTGAAGGCGAACCCGGCGAGGAGTTCGCCGAAGTGCTCGACCATGTCGGTGCGTTCGAACTCGCCATGCACCAGCACGTCGAGGCCAAGCTCCTCCTGCCGGCGCAGACAGCAGGTGGTCTCGTGGCGGAGGAAGTCGCGGTAGGCCACCGCGTCGAGACGACCCTCGCGATGTGCTGCGCGCGCCGCACGCACGGCCGGGGTCTGGGGAAACGAGCCGATGGTGGTGGTCGGCAGCGGTGGCAGGTGCAGCCGCCGCTGCTGGCTGACGATCCGTTCGGCGTACGGGTGCTGGCGCTGGCCATCCCGGCTGGTGACCGCCGCCGTTCGTGCCCGCACGCCGGCATCTACCGCCAGGGGCGATCGCGCCCGCTGCTCACGTACGCGCCGGCTGAGTTCCAGGGTCTCGGTGATGGTCGCGTCACCGTTGATCGCGCCGCGGGCGATCACGCCCAGTTCATCGAGCTTCTGCACCGCGAAGGCCAGCCAGGACGAGACGGTGGCATCCAGGTCACGCTCCTCGCCCAGGTCGATGGGCACGTGCAGCAGTGAACAGCTGGTGGCGACCTGGAGCGACCCACTGCGTCCGCGCGCCTGCGCCGTGCGGACCAGGACCAGAGCCCGGTCCAGGTCGGTGCGCCAGACATTGCGGCCATCGACCACCCCGAGCGACAACAGGCGATCCGGTGGCAGTGCATCCAGCACCGCCGTGAGCTGCCCTGAAGCGCGCACCAGGTCGACGTGCAGGCCATGCACCGGCAGGTCGCAGGTGGCCGCAAGGTTGTCGTCGAGGGCCCCGAAGTAGGTTGCCAGCAGCAGCCGCAGGCGTGGATCCACGCTGGCGAGGTAGCGATAAGCCTGGTGGTAGGCCGCACGCGTGGCCTCATCCAGTTCGGTCGCCAGGCAGGGTTCGTCGAGCTGGATCCAGATCGCGCCGGCCTCGGCCAATGCCTGCAGGACCTGGCCATAGACCGGCAGCAACGCGGGCAGCAGGGCGAGGGGATCGCCGCCATCGGTGCGTTTGGCCAGGCGCAGAAAGGTCAGCGGCCCGACCAGCACCGGACGGGTGGTGATGCCAAGGGCGCGGGCTTCAAGGAATTCGGCCACCGGCTTGTCGGGATCGGCGGCGAAGCACGTGGTCGCCTCCAGTTCCGGCACCAGGTAGTGATAGTTGGTATCGAACCATTTGGTCATCTCGAGCGCAGCGACGCCGTCGCCACCACGCGCCATGCGGAAGTAGGTCGCCCGCGAGACGGTCGCCTCGTGGCGGCCGAAACGGGGCGGCACCGCACCCACCAGGCAGCAGGTGTCGAGCATGTGGTCGTAGAGCGTGAAATCGTTGCTTGGCACCACCGCGATGCCGTGGTGCTTCTGGCGCAGCCAGCGCGCCCGTCGCACCGCGGTCACCTCACGCTCGAAGGCGTCGGCGGTGAGGGTCCCGCTCCATAAACCTTCGAGCGCGCGTTTCAGTTGGCGTTTCGCTCCGATGCGTGGGAAGCCGAGGATGGCGGTGCAGATCATGGGAACTCCTGGGGTTGCAGCGCCGGGTGATGCTGCGTACCTCCTGCCACCCGCGCCAACGCGCCGTCCTCATGACGGCATGAGCGCTCTTCATGGAGCCATCGCATGATCGAGATCCGCCACCTGCGCGCCCTGCAGGCGATCGCCCACGCGGGCGGTCTGACCGCTGCTGCCAAAACCCTGCACCTCACCCAATCGGCGGTGTCGCATCTGCTCGCCGAGCTCGAACGGCAGGAACGGCTGCCCTTGCTGCGGCGCGATTGCCGACCGCAGCAGTTGACCGTGGCCGGCCGGCGCCTGTTGGCGGCGGCAGAGATGATCCTGCCGCACTTGGCGGTGCTCGACGAGGACCTCGAACGCCTGCGCCGGGGCACCGCTGGCCGTCTGCTGCTGAGCCTCGAATGCCATTCCTGTTTCGAGTGGCTGGTGCCGACGCTCGATACGTATCGCGCCAGCCATCCGCACGTCGAACTCGACCTGCGCGTCGGCGCCAGCTTCGATCCCTTGCCCGCTCTGGCCGATGGCTTGGTCGACCTGGTGATCACTTCCGAACGCGCGAAGTCTCCTGGGGTGAGCGCCGATCCGCTGTTCCGCTACCAGATCGTGGCGGTGCTGCCGCGCAGCCATGCCCTGGGGAAGAAGGAACGCCTCCAGCCCAGGGACTTCGCCGACCAGACGGTGGTGACCTATCCGGTCGACGAGAGTCGGCTGGATATCTTCAGCCGCTTCCTGCGCCCGGCCGGCGTTGTTCCCAGGCAGCGCCGCACTGCTGAACTGACGGCGATGATCGTGCAGGTGGTGGCCGGTGGCCATGCCATCGCCGCACTGCCGCACTGGGCGGTCAGCGAGGCCGAGGCACGGGGCACGGTGGTGACCCGGCCACTCGGGCGCACGGGCTTGTGGAGCGATCTCTTCGCCTTGCGCAGGAGTGAACAGGTGGGGGCCAGCTACCTCGACGCCTTCGTCACCACGGCTCGACGGCAGAGCCTCGAACACCTCGCGGGCGTCAAAGCCGTCCCTGCCCTGCGCTAGCGATCAGCCACAGCGATCAGCCACACGTCAGTGTCCAACCACGCAACCGTGCAATGCGCAGGGCCAGCGACTGGCCTGCTGCGCGTGCTGCAGCACAGACGGGGGAAATCGGTGCGCTGGCGTCGCGCCGGTCATGGAATGTCAGTGGGCCATTGGCATCGGGCGCGCATGCTGCGGCTACGATGAAACTCTTCGCCTGCCAAAAATGTGCTGCACAACTCTACTTCGAGAATGTCCGCTGCCTGTCCTGCAACGATGAACTCGGATTCATCCCAGACGCCAATGTCTTGTCAGCGATCGAACCCGAGGCAGATGGCACCTGGCGGGCGCTGGCGCCTGGGCACCAGAAAGGTTCCTGGCGCAAGTGCAGCCGCTACGCCCAGGAGGGCATCTGCAATTGGTTGGTGCGGGCGGACGATCCGCATGAACTTTGCCGCTCATGCCGCATGACCGGCACCATTCCTGACCAGTCGATCAGCGGAAATCGCGAGGCCTGGCGACGTCTCGAAGTCGCCAAGCGCCGGTTGATCTATGGGCTCACCTCGCAGGGCCTGCCGGTGATCGACCGGCACCAAGATCCGGTCAACGGCCTGGAGTTCGCCTTCATGGCGGATACCCCGGAGAAGAAGGCTTTCACCGGCCACCAGGACGGGCTGATCACCATCAATGTCCGGGAAGCCGATCCGGTGGAGCGCGAGCGGGCGAAGGCCAACCTGCATGAATCCTATCGCACGGTGCTGGGGCACCTGCGGCACGAGAGCGGCCATTACTACTGGGATCGACTGGTCGCGCAGGGGCCGCGCCTGGGGGAGGTCCGCGCGCTCTTCGGCGATGATCGCCAGGACTACGCGGCCGCCTTGAAGCGCCATTATGACGAGGGGCCGCCGGCGGACTGGAACGACCGCTTCGTCAGCGCCTATGCCACTATGCACCCATGGGAGGATTGGGCCGAGACCTGGGCCCATCATCTGCACATGGTCGATGCGGTGGAGATCGCCGGCAGCCTGGGCATGACCCTCAGTCCCAAGCCCCACGGGCGCAAGCAGAGCGCCGCCAGGGTCGCCGCACCCAGGGGACCGGCGCGCACCTTCGATGAACTGCTGGCGGCGTGGATCCCGTTGACCTTCGCCACCAACTGCCTGACGCGTTCCATCGGCCAACAGGACTGGTTCCCGTTCGTGCTCAGCAACCAGGCGATCGCCAAACTGCGCCTGGTGCATCAGGTGGTCGAGGACGCGCGGCTCGCGGGTCCTCCGCCAACGGTGCCTCATACCCCCGGCATCAGCAGCCCCGGCCCCGCTCCGGCGGTTCAGAGCGTGGGGTCGATGCAGCCCGTCAACGCATCGTAGCCGAAAAGCGGATCGGTGACCGGGACCGGTAGACCGAGCCAGTCGGCGGCGGTGCGATAGAGCCGCTGATACGGCACGTTGGCCACCAGATTGCCGCTGACGAGATCGCGTTGGCCAGCGGTCGAGGAATTCGACAGCCCGGGTTGCGCCCCGTAGAAGCCGCCGATCACGCCACCGCCCATGATCAGGTGGGAATTGGCGCTGCCGTGATCGGTACCCTTGCTGCCATTCTCTTCCGGTCGCCGGCCGAATTCCGAATAGGTCATGATCATCACGCGTTCCCACAGTCCGTGTTCGATCATCGCACCGCGGATGCTGGCCATCGCCGAGGAGACCTGCCCGAGCAGATCCTCATGTTTCACTTTCTGGTCGGCGTGATTATCGAAGCCGCCGATCTGCACCTTGAAGACCGGGATCTGCAGCCGTTCGGAGGCGTCGCCGTTGACCGTGGTGGCGATCATCTCGGCGATCGATTTGCAGCGCATCTCGAAGGAGCTCCGGGCATTGAAGCTCACATCCTCGCGGGTGAAGAGCTGGGGATCATAGCGATAATCCTCGTATCTGGTCGGTACGGCGACCAGCGGCTGCATCATTGCCGAGCGGAGTTTCCCGGCTGCGAGGTAGACCTGATGCTGGGTGGTGAGCAGGTGCTGGAACTGCTCGCTCGCGCCGGCCGGAAAGGTCGCGGTGTCGGGCAGGTTGAAGGAGGAGCGCACGAACTGCTTGGGATCCGACATCGCCAGGTAGCGCATGTGATCGTGGCGCAGCGGATTCGAACTGTAGCGCGACAGCAGCACTCCGTGCGCGGTGAGGCTGGCAGGCTCGGTGGCGACCACATCGGCATGCTGGTAGAGGCGGCCGAGCCAGCAATCCGGGGTGGCTGCCTTGGTTCCGGCATTCCAGATGTCCATGCTGCGGAAGTGCGAAAAACTCGGCTGATCGTAGCCGACTCCCAGCACGATGGCGAGATCACCCTGCGCCGGTGCCGCCTTATTCCAGGCCAGACGGGCGTGCGGCATTGCCGGATTCAGGGCGAATGGCTGGGTCGCGCTGACTCCGGTCTTGTTGGTCAGGTAGGAAGCGTTGCCCAGCGTCATGTCGACCGCCTGGCCGCGCAAGGTGACCTGGAACTGGTCGGCGCCGTACTTCAGCGTCGGGCGTCGCGTCTGATATTCGTCGACCTCATACGGGATGACCATGTTGAGACCGTCGTTGCCGCCATCCAACTCGATCAGGATGAGGATGCGGTCCCAGCGCGGACCGCTGACGACGGCGCGCGCCGCCGCTTGCGCCGTGTTCGGCAGCAGCAGACCGGCGCCGAAGGCGGCGGTGGAGGCGAGCAGGGTCCGGCGGGAAAGGGTGATGGCCATGGGTGCTCCGTCATTTCATCTGGTAGGCGGGGTCTTTGATCAACTCGCGGATCTTCTTGGCGAAGTCGCTGGCGGCGACCGCGTCGACCTTCGCCGGGTCGTAGAGCGGAACCGCCAGCATGAGGTCCTTGAAGCCTTCGCGGATCGCCGCCGGGATCTTCCCGCCGTAATCCCACCCGTACCACTGCATGTGCTCGAAACGTGAGAGCAGGGTCTTGGCATTGATCCACGAGACACCGCCGAGCCAGCCCTTCACGTTGGGCGGCGCCAGCGGATCCTGGTCCTCATCGCCGCAGACCCACACCGGGCTGTCCCACTTGCCATCCTTGGGCGTCAGGCCGAGGCTGCGGAAGAAACCCGCGATCAGCTCCATCGGCATCTTCAACTGTTTCGCCGCCTGATTGGTACCGCCGTCCCGGAACTGCGGGTGCTTGAACAGCGCACGATAGAGTGGAGCGAGATTCCAACGCCCGCTCGCCGCCGTGGGGTCGGTCGGATTGACGCTGCCGGGTGGGCAGAGGAGCTTGGCCAGCGCGAGCACATCGGCGGGAGTGCGACTGGTACCGACGAATTCATCCCACAGCTTCTCGACGATGAAGGTCGCGGTGCGCGGCACCTCGTCGGCCGGATCCATCTTTGCCTCCATGATGACGTCGATCGCTTCCGGTCCGGTGAACGGGCGCGGACCGACAGCGAGAATGGTCAGGTCGAGACGATCGTGGCGGTCCTTGCCAGATACCGTCGTCGAATTGAAGAACTCGTAGGCCTTGTAGTCGTCGACATTGTGACCGGTGAAAGCGCGGGCGACGGCGATGACATCATCCTCGTCGTAGAGCACACCTTCGCCGAGGGTGAACAATTCCATCAGCTCGCGCGCGAAATTCTCGTTCGACGGCCGATCGAGCGGACCGCTGGTGACGCCAGTCGCGCGCACCTTGCGGTTGGAGGCGTTGTCGAGGAATAGCAGCATCGCCGGATGCAGCGCCATGGCGTGGACGAAGGCGCGGAGGTTGCCGCTGGCGTGCTGGCGCAGGAGGCTGAGCCAGCTCCAGGCGATCTGGGGCTCCTCGATGTCGTCGATGTTGACCACGAAATGATTGCCCCAGAACGCCACCAGACGTTCGCTCAGCGGGCTGGGGGTCAGGGTGATCTCACGCAGCCACCACTGCTTCAGGGCGAAGCGGCGGGGGTATTTGCGGTCGTTGTAGGCCTCCTGCTCCTGACGGCTGAGACTGCTGAACTGGGCCCACGACAGGATCGGGGTCCCGATCCAGTCCGGTGGCGCCTGCACCGGTGTCGTGCGCAGGTGATCGACCAGGTGATCGATGGCGACGTCGTAGTCGACGCCCATGAAGGCCAGCAGGTCGTCCCACGATGCGCCAAAGCCGGTGCGCGCGCCGACGTGCCGGGCGCGCTGGAACTTCTCCACCATCGTCGCCCCCATGCCGCCACCGGCGACGCTCACGGGCGAGGGATTGATCGAGATGAGGTGGTCGCGGTCGTTGCTGTCGCCCGCGACATGGGCGAGGAACGACCACGTGGTCGTGGCGGCGGATTTGCCGGGATCCGCTGCCTGACCCGGACTGCCATCGAGTGCGAAGCGCACGCCCCCCGTCGCCGGCTGGAGACGGCCGTCGATGGTGACGGTGCCCGCGGCCCCGGCATCGGACTCCACCCGGATCTCGATGGCGGTGATGCTCAGCGTCGGGCTGTTGTCGCCGGAATCGCCGCCGCCACCGCCGCCCGAGCATCCGCTCAGGAGGACCGGTGCGGCCACCACTGCGGCCACCGCCAGCGTGGCCAGGAGTCCATCGCTCCCGCTTCCCGCTGCGGGGGAGGCGGTGAGCGGGTCGCAGGGCGAAGCGTTGGAAGCATTCATGGCAGATCCTTCAGGTTCACGGCGCGGTGCGGCGGACGTCGCTCAGACCGGCGTCGGTGGCACGTAAGGAACCGCCTCGCTCTTCAGACGCAGGGCGCGCGTCTCGCTCAGCCCCTGGGCATCCACCGTGGTCAGGGTCACCAGGGCATCGGTCGGAGTCGGCAGGGTGAGCGAGAACGCCTGCGCGATCAGCGCGACCTCAGAACCGTTCGCGAAAAGCTTCTGGATGCGGCTGTTGACCCGCCCGTGGAGGGTGATCGTGGAAGTCGTAAGAGTGGCCATGACAGCTCCGTGCAGGTACGGGATGACGTCCCACGTCGGCGTGGAACGGACGGCGCATGCTCGCCCGGCGACCGCACAATGAACCGGTTTTTTTCCCGATGCCCCGCCGTCCGCTACACACACCGCAGCGGTGTGCCTGCGGAACAATGACTTGCAGCACTCTTATGGTGATGCGAGTTCGACGCCGCGACGTCGTCAGGGAGCGCCCTTCGCAACTCTTAGCCGCTCTTCACGGACGTCAGCTCCATACCTCGACCGCCGGTTCGCTCATGCCGGGCAACCACACGATGCGATCCGGCCGGATCGTTTCGCCGCGGGCGAAGGCCACGGTGTTCTCGGCCGACTGCACTTCCATCTGGTAACGACCGTCATGGCTGCAGCTGCCCTGATGGCAGCAGAGGAAGACGTTGGGCAGGGAGGCGAGAGGACCGCGGTAGGGTTCCTGGTGGTACACGTCGAGCGCGGCCCCAGCGAGGTGCCCGCTGACCAGCAGTTCATACAGCACCTGTTCGTCGAGCACCTCGCCGCGGCAGGTGTTGAGGAGATAGGCTCCCCGACGCATCTGTTTCAAGCGCTCGGCGCTGAGGATGTTCTCGGTGCGTCGCGTATAGGGCAGGTGGACGGTGACCGCGAGGCTGGTCTCGAGCAATTCATCCAGTGAGACATAGCGCACCTGATGCTCCGCCGCCCAGGCGTGGTCCTCGACGATGTCATGGGCGATCACTTCCATGCCGAAGGCACGCGCGATGACCGCCACCTGGCGGCCGATGCGGCCACAACCCAGGATGCCAAGGGTCTTGCCCTGCCACAGGATGCCGGTGAAACGCTGCCATTTACCCAGGCGCAGACCTTCATGCGACTCGACGAAACGGCGGCTGAGACTGATCAGCAGACCAAATACCTGCTCGACGACGCTTCTGGCGGGCGCATCCGGGGTATAGGTGACGGCGATCCCGTGACGCATGCAGAAGCCGACGTCGAGGCCATCCAGGCCGACACCGACGCGGGCGATGTGTTTCAGGCGCGGCAAGCCGGCGGCGATGACTTCGGCCGGTAACGGCTCGGTGCCGGCCAGCAGGACATCGACGCCACCCAGCAGGGCGGCGGTTTCAGCCGGTGTGTGTTTGCGGCGATGGGGAGAGAGACGGTATTCGAAGCCACCCCGTTCGAGCACGTCGAGCGGATCACGGGTGGAGAGACCGTAGGGATAGCTGGATACTTGGGTGATTGGCACGGGGCGGCATCGTGTGGGGCTGCCGCAAAAAACAACGCGGCTCGCCGGTGACCCGGCGAGCCGCATGCACATCTGACAGCGCTCGTGGCGCGTCGCTCAGTTCTGGCTGATCTTCGCGATGACCTTGCTCATGGCATTGAGGCGCTTCTGGATCGAACCGACCGAATCCACCAGCAGGCGGACGGTGGCCTTGGCCACGCCCGGCAGCTTGGGACGGCCGGGTTTGCCCCTGGGCTTGTCCTTGCCAGCCTTCTTGCCTGCCTTCTTCCCGCCGCGGGTGCCGGCGGAAGCGACGATCTGATCTTCGCTGATGCCGAGGAACTTAGCATATTTGCCGATGCTCCGGCTGTTTGGCACCGAACGGCCAGCGAGCGCCGAGCGGAGGGAGGGGGCGCTGATACCCAGCGCGTCGGCGGCGGCGGTGAAGTTCAGGTTGGAGGATTTGATCTTGGCCGCGAGCAGAGTGGACAGTGATGCCATGAGTGGCTCCTTGGGTGGTAGCGTCCGCCGGTCACGAGGTGGCCGGAATGGAATCGGACGGAAAGCGATGAAAGGGGTAGTGGGAGGAAAGTGGTGGGTAAAGCGGTGGAATCAGCAGAACGAATCGAGCGAGACGCAGGCAGTGGCTGAAAGCCAGGCGGATGAAAAAGAAGTGGAAGTGATGAAGTGGTTGGAACGGGTCGTGTTTTTGCAGCCGTGAATGGACCGGATTAACATGGTGCGCGGGATGCTGGAGAACAAGGGAAAGTATTCAAGAAGTTTATGATCGAAGTTGTTCACCAGAAGCGGTGCAGGATCTGCGACAACCGGTTGGGCAGCACGATCCGGCAGCAGAGCAACATCCCAATCCGTCGTTTTCATACACGAAAATCCGTGACGATCATTCCGGGCGAGCTTTTTTCGGCGGAAATTCTGACCAAACCCCGCCACCCGCGACGCATCGTTTGCACCCAACAAGACCCGGATGTCATGGTCCGGTGGTCTCCTGTGTCAGGTGCGGGAATATCGTCCAACGAATCATCTCGAGGATGTGGTTGCACCTGATAGGCGAATCACCACCTTTCGCGGCCATGAACGATACCTGGACCCGACGTCGTCTGATCATCGCCGGCTCGGCCGGTCTCCTGCTGACGACAGGCTGTGGTCGCGACTCCAAGCAGACGGGTCGCGCACCGTTGGCGCCGGTGAGCCCGCGCCCGGGTGGCATCTGGTACACGGTTGCCGAAGGCGACACCCTGGCCTCGCTCGCCCGGCGATCAGGCGTCAGCGTGCAGGCGATCATGGATGGCAACCACCTCAGCGGTGCCCTTCTGATACCCGAGACCAGGCTGTGGCTTCCCGGCGCCACCAGGGTCGGCGCCGATACCCTGGCGCATCTGAATGAGCCCGATGTCGATCTGATCTCACCGAACCTGCCCAAGGAGAAGGAGCCGGAGCCCGATCTCCCACCGTTGGCGGGCGGGGGCTATGTCCTGGTGCCGCGTTCCCGCTGGACCACCAAGCCGCCAGGCACCAATCACCGTCCGATCGGGCGGGTCACCCGCATCACCCTCCACCACACGGCGGAACATGGTGCCGTCGCCACCCTGCCCGACGTGGAGGTCGTCCGCCGGATCGAGAATTATCACCGCAATGGCCGTAAGTGGTGCGCCATCGGCTACCATTACCTGATCGGCAAGGACGGTCGCGTCTATGAAGGCCGGCCAGCGAACCTCCAGGGCGCGCATGTGTTATCCGAGAACGAAAACAATATCGGCATCTCGGTCATGGGTGATTTCGACAAGAAGCTGCCATCGCCCCGTCAACTTGCCGCGGTGCAGGCCTTCGTCGAGGATTCCCGCGACCGCTTCAAGGTCGCGCGCAACCGGATTTACGGCCATCGCGATCTCAACCGCAGCGTGTGCCCTGGGGATGCGCTCTATGCCTGGATGCGCAAGACCTACCGCGCGTGAAGCGAGTGGGAGGCGCGCTGCGCGCGCGGTGCGAAGTGCGAGGTACGAGGTTTCCTGGTCCCTCGCTCGGGGGTCGCCGGAGGATCTCACCCCCGTACAGGACGGGGGGAGGCGAAGCCTCGCACCTCGCACCTCGCACGGCTGTCACATCAAACAGCTTGCTTGTCCGATGGCACAGGAGCCGGCGGCGCCGCATATAGCTCCGGACGCGCCGGTCGCCGCATGACCCAGATGAGCAGCCCGACACCGAGCACCAGCATCGGCAGGGTGTAGAGCTGACCCTTGGTCATCCAGCCATAGAACACCGGCTGACCACGATCCGGCTCGCGGAAGAATTCGCCGCCGAAACGCCCGAGGCTGTAAAGGATCAGGAACCAGGCACCGGTGAGTCCCGGACGCCGATGCCGGGCATGGATCCACACCAGGATGGCGAACAGCAGGAACCCCTCGAACAGGGCGGCATAGAGCTGGCTGGGATGACGTGGCACGGCGTGGGCGATCTGCACCGCCAGCGGAGCATTTTCCGGCACCGCGGCCGACTTGGGGAAGATCACCGCCCATGGGACGTCCGAGGGGCGGCCCCATAACTCGCCATTGATGAAATTGGCGACCCGTCCGAAGCCGATACCCAGCGTGCCGGTGACCGAGACCAGATCCGCCAGCACCAGCACTGAACGTTTGCGGGTGTAGGCGAACCAGCACATTCCCAGGCCGAGACCGATGATGCCGCCGTGGCTGGCCATGCCGCCTTCGGTGACCTTGAAGAGGTAGAGCGGATCGGAGAC
The DNA here is from genome assembly GCA_031425255.1 of Planctomycetota bacterium. Taxonomy (GTDB): domain Bacteria; phylum Planctomycetota; class UBA11346; order UBA11346; family UBA11346; genus BOG-1363. The sequence goes on along the minus strand of JANPIY010000332.1, from coordinate 8,146 downwards.
CAGCTCTGAGAAACCGTACAACAGGCAATAACCGACACGTCCACCGACGATCATGCCGATGCCGGAGAAGAGGACGAGATCCTGCAGCTCCTCGCGTCGCACCGGCACCCGCCCGGCGGCGATCCAGCGCAGCGCGATCCAGTAACCCACCAGCAGCCCGGCGAGGTACGCCAAGCCGTACCAGCGGAGGCCTTGCATCCCGAGTGGCCCGAGATCGTACGGACCGAGGATGAATGGACTGAGGTCATGGACCCAATGGTCAGACATGGACGTGCCCCGAGAGCGGAGTCGACAAATAACTGAGCGCACGCCGCGTCATGGATCCTCGACTTTGTATTGCTTCCATGGGGTTCGGCACTGTCTTGACCACCGCCGATCACGCAAGGAGACCACCGTGACCACACCGGTGCCGCAGCACATCCTCGACGCCCTGACCGAGGTGCCGATGCCGTCGATGCCGGCCTGCTGCCTGACCGAGTCCACCTGCCGGGTAGGGGACTGCGACCTGCCGTTGCTGACCTGCGGCGTGCTGGTGATCGGCAGCGGCGCCGCAGGTCTGCGCGCCGCCGTGGAACTGCAGCGCCGGGGCGAAGCGGTGCTGGTCGCCAGCATGGCGCTCTACGGTGGCACCAGCGCCTGTTCGGGCAGCGACAAGCAGACCCTGCATACCGCCGGGACCTCCCATCGCGGCGATGACTTCCTCGCACTGGCCAAGGCTCTGGGTGCGGGTGGCTGCATGGATCTCGACACCGCCTACGTCGAGGCCGTGGGCTCGCTGCACACCCTCGCCGGCCTGCAATACCTGGGGCTGCCATTGCCGCAGGACCGTTTCGGTGCAGTGCTGCGCTACCAGACCGACCACGACGACGTCGGCCGCGCGACCAGCTGCGGGCCGCGCACCTCGCGCCTGATGGTGCAGGTGCTGGCTCAGGAGGCGGTCCGCCTCGGCGTCCCGACGCTGCGCAAATGCGAGGTCGTGCGTCTGCTGCGCGACACCGTCGATGGCGTCGAACGCATCGTCGGTGTGCTCGCCATCGATCACGAACGGCGCGGCAGCCATCATGGTTTCATCATCATCCGCTGTCAGAGCGTGGTGCTGGCCAACGGCGGCCCGGGCGAGCTCTACCGCGATTCGGTCTACCCGCTGCATTGTTATGGTGGCCTGGGGCTGGCGATCGAGGCGGGCATCACCTTGACCAATCTCAGCGAGAGCCAGTTCGGCATCGGCACCCGGCGGACGGAATTCCCGTGGAATCTCTCCGGTACCTACGTGCAGGTGATGCCGTACGTGTTCTCGCGTGATGCCGATGGCAACGAATACAATTTCCTCGCCGACTGCTATCGCACCACCCGCGAGCTGGTCTCCAACGTCTTCCGCAAGGGATACCAGTGGCCGTTCCACGCCACCCGCATGCTCGACTTCGGCAGTTCGCTGGTCGACCTCGCCATCGCCATGGAGGCTCGGCGTGGACGCACGGTGTACCTGGACTTCCTGCGCAATCCTCGGCCTGGGGCGGATGGCAGGGAATTCTCCCTCGGTGATCTCGATCCCGATGTGGCGACCTACCTCACCAACAACGATGCGCTGCAGGACACCCCGATCGAACGGTTGCGGCGCATGAACCCGCTGGCGATCGAACTCTACCGCATGCACGGTCATGACCTGACCCGGGAACCACTGCCCTTCAACGTCAACAACCAGCACATGAATGGCGGCGTGGCGGTCGACATCTGGAACGAGTCATCGCTCGCGGGCTGCTTCGCCATCGGCGAGGTCGCCGGCACGCACGGCGTCACCCGTCCCGGCGGTGCCGCACTGAATGCTGGTCAGGTCGGCGGCCTGCGCGCGGCCGAGCAGATCGCTAGCCGGCGTCAGGGGCTGCCGACCACGGCGTTGAGCCCGACGGTCGTACGTGCGGTAGCTGAAAGCATGGCCATCGCAGAGCGCGCGCTGGGCGCCGCCGCGGGCCTGTCGATCGCCAGCGTGCGGGCCGAGATCCAGGCGCGGATGTCCGACCATGCGGGCTTCCTCTGCGAAGTCGCCGATCTCCCAGGCGCCCTGGCCGCGGCGACGGTCTTGCGGCGGGCGGTGTACGATCAGGGCTTCGCCCAGGTGCGACCTGCGCAGGTCGTCGAGGTCTTCCGATGGCGCCATTTGGCACTCGCCAGCGAAGCGGTGTTGACGGCGATCGCCCATTACGCTGACGCGGGCGGTGGCAGCCGCGGTGCGCGTGCCTACCTGGCAAGCGATGGCGGCGCGGTGCCGATGAGCCGCAGCGGGCCACTCCAGCAGTACCGTTTCCGCAGCGAACGACCGCAGGACCGCACGCACAAGTTGATGGTACGTTGGAACGGCGATGGCTTCTTGGTGGAGCGCCAGGAGTTGCGCGCGATGGAACCACTGGCGGGAATCCATTTCGAACGCAACTGGGCCGCCTACCTCACGGGCGCGGTCTATGCCTCTGGATTCAACCACGGGTGAGCGCGGCCCCGCCCGTTAGGCGTCGTGCTCACGTCGCGCAGGTGCCATGACCGAGGAACAGTTGCTCCTGGTCCGGCTCGTGGGCGTGTTCGTTGAGGAACGGGATGATGCGTTCCAGGGCCGCCTTGGCACCACGCTCGTGCGGATGTTCGATGAAACCATGCGCCACACCGCTCAGCACCGCGAGCGTGCTCGCTTCATCGGCTTCGATCGCGTGGGCGTGCAGCCGTTGTGCCAGCTTGGCCGGCACATCGGGGTCGGCGTCGCCATGCAGGAGCAGCAGCGGTGGCAGGCTCACTGCCGGCAGTTCCATCGGGCTCAGCAGATGGCGATGGCCACCCGCGAACTGGTCGAGGGCCTTGGTCACGGTCGACGAGCAGCCTTCCCAGTGCTCCAGGGTCGGCGTCACGCCGCAGGCGATGATGCCACGGACGCGGATGCGGGCATCCGTCGCCAGTTGCGACGCGGCCGTCAGCGCGATCAAGCTGCCTGAACCGCTGCCCAGCAGGATGGTGGTGGCGTCGCTGGCACCGGCGAGGCCGGACTCTTCGAGCGCCTTGGCGATGCCGAGTTTGACGTCGTCGACGAGGTCCTGGCCGTGACGCGCACCGTCGCCGAGCAGACGATGGCCGATGGCGGCCGAGGCGTAGCCGAGTTCAGCCAGGTGCAGCGCGAATGGGCGCATGTCCTGGAAACGTCCCTGGGTCCACCAGCCACCATGGATCAGCACCACCAGACCTCGGGCGGCCAACTGTTCCGGCACCATCACATCGAACTGCTGGCGCGGATGCGGTCCATAGGGTTGGGCGAGGACGACGTGCAGAGCAGGCATGGGATCTTCCAGTGGGAGCGCGCGGGATGATCGCCACTGGCACGAAGGGTGCAACCGGGGTGGAACCGGTGGCGTCGTGAAGCGATGGGAAGGTTGGTGGCAGGCGGCCTGATCGCAAAAGGGAGCGGCTGACCCCACCGCTCCCTCCGCAAACACTGCACCCCCGGCCAAGGGCCGAGGGTGCAGCGAAACCGCTGGTTGGCTGAGCGTTCATTCCGCGTCAGCGGTGACCGGACCATCGAGCAGGTTAAGATTCGCAGCCTTGACCTTGGCGGCGATCTCGGTGGTGATCTTGGGATTGTCCTTGAGGAACTGCTTGGAATTCTCGCGGCCCTGGCCGAGTTTCACCGGGCCGTAGGTGAACCAGGCACCGGATTTCTGCGTCACCTTGGCCAGCACCGAGAGGTCGAGCAGATCGCCGGTATAGCTGATGCCTTCGTTGAACATGATGTCGAATTCGGCCTTGGTGAAGGGCGCCGACACCTTGTTCTTCACCACTTTGACGCGCACCCGGTTGCCGACGGTCTTTTCGCCTTCGGTGATCGAGGTCACGCGGCGGATGTCGAGGCGCAGCGAGGCGGCGAATTTGAGTGCACGGCCACCAGGCTGGGTCTCGGGGCTGCCGTAGATCACGCCGATCTTTTCGCGGATCTGGTTGATGAAGACCACCGTGGCCTTGGATTGGCTGATGGCGCCGGTGAGCTTGCGCATGGCCTTCGACATCATGCGGGCCTGGACGCCGACCTGGTTGTCCTCCATCTCACCGTCGAGTTCGACCTTCGGCGTCAGGGCAGCGACCGAGTCGACCACCACCACGTCGACCGAGTTCGAGCGCACCAGCAGGTCGCAGATGTCGAGCGCCTGCTCGCCGTAGTTCGGCTGGCTGACCAGCAGGTCGTTGAGGTTGACGCCGATCTTCTCGGCCCAGCTCGGATCGAGCGCATGTTCGGCGTCGATGAAGGCGACCACGCCGCCCTCCTTCTGCGCCTGCGCCGCGATGCTGAGCGCGAGGGTGGTCTTACCCGAGGATTCCGGGCCGTAGATCTCGACGATACGACCGCGGGGGACGCCGCCGATGCCGATCGCGAGATCGAGGCTGAGGCTGCCGGTGGAGATCGACCCCACTTCGATCTTCTCGAACTGGCCCAGACGCATGATCGAGCCCTTGCCATAGGCCTTGTCGATCTGGTCGAGCGCCGCTTCGAGCGCCTTCTTCTTGGCCGGGTCCGTCGAGCTGTTCATCGACAGGGCCTTGGTCTCGGCCTTTTCAGGTTTGTTGTCAGCTTTGTCGGTTTTGACGTCGGATTTGGTGACGGGCGAGTTCATGGGTTGGTCCTGGTACGAGGTGTGTGGGTATAGGTAAAGTGGTGAGAAGAGCGGTGGAATGAAGAGTGGGTGCCGTTGCCGGCGATGAGCGGTCGTGATCAGCCGCCATCTTTCAGGAGCACTCGGTTCCGGAAATCCGGATCAGACCATCCGGCCGTCGGATGGCAGACGATGGCTGCCAGCAAGCAATCCTGACGGTCAGCAGCGGCGGCTGGCCGCCCGCAGCGATCGCGCTGCCATCAGGCGATGGTGCGATAGACGAATGACAGGGGCCCGACGATCTCGACGCTGGCGGAGAGCGCCTTGTGCACGACCAGCGGACGGTAGTTGGGGTTGGCAGGAATCAGTTCGATGCGGTCGTCATAGAAACGCACACGTTTGAGCGTGGCTTCGCCATCGACCACGACGGCAGCGACCTGATTGTTGGCGACGTGGCCACCGTGCTGGATGACCGCGTAGTCGCCGTCGAGGATGCCGTCATCGATCATCGAATCGCCGCGCACCTTGAGTGCGAAACGGCCGGGCGAGGGGGTGATGTCGCTGAGGTAGCCGGCGTGTTGCTCGCTCGCCAGGATCGGGACGCCGGCGGCGATGGCGCCGATCACCGGCACCCCCTTGCTGTCGGGAGTGCGGCCGATCGCCTGCCAGCCGGCCTCGGTCAGGCTGACGTTGCGCTTCTTCTCGCGGTCGGCATGCAGCAGGGCCTTGCGCACCAGCGCATCGACGTGCTTGCTGACGGCGGAGGGAAAGGCGTAGCCGAAGTGGGTGGCCACTTCGGCCCGGCTGGGTTGCCGTCCCTCGTTCTGCGCATCGGCGAAGTAGTGGAGGATCTTCGACTGTTGGGGCGGGAGTGCGCGGCTCATGGCGGGGGACTATGGGACGGAACGGACACCTGTCAATATGGACGCTCATCACTCTGGATAGGAGTTTGAACCGCCCTGCTGCAGGGGCCGACGGTGATCAACCAGCCTGGACCAGGGCGGATGCCAGCAGATGGTCGCATCCACCATCACCAGCCGCCCCATCCTGGAGTCCGCCATGCTCATCCCGATCGCCCGTTCCTGCACGCTTGCGGCGATGTGGTCGCTGCTGGGGTGGTCTGTCTGCGCCTCATCGACGGCCGCGGAACAGGATTTCTCCAACAGCGGCATCGTCGCCAAGGGTGCCAAGCTGGAGCAGCTCGCCGCTGGATTCTCCTTCACGGAAGGCCCGGCGAGCGACGCCATGGGCAACGTCTATTTCACCGACCAGCCGAACGACCGCATCATGATCTGGACGGTGGCGGGCAAGCTCGAGACCTTCCTGAAACCGTCAGGCCGTTCCAATGGCCTGTGCTTCGACGCCGCCGGTGCGCTGATCGCCTGCGCGGACGAGAAGAACGAGATGTGGTCGATCGACGTGGCGACCAGGAAGCCGACGGTGCTGTTCAGCACCCACCAGGGCAAACTGCTGAATGCGCCGAACGATGTCTGGGTCCACCCCGATGGCGCGCTCTATTTCACCGATCCGTTCTACCGCCGCGACTGGTGGAAACGCGGTGCGAGCGAGCAGAGCGTCCAGGGCGTCTACCGCGTCGCCAAGGGCACCATGACGCCGGTACGGGTGAGCGATGATCTGCAGCAGCCCAACGGCATCATCGGCACCGCAGACGGCAAGCTCCTGTACGTCGCCGACATCAAAGCCGGCAAGACCTACCGCTATGCCATCGCCGCCGATGGTGCGCTCAGCGCCAAGCACCTGCACTGCGACATGGGTTCCGACGGCATGACCCTGGACGATCAGGGCAACCTCTACCTCACCAACAAGGGCGTGACGGTATTCGCGCCCAGCGGCAGGAAGATCGAACACATCGAGATTCCCGAGGGCTGGACGGCGAACGTCTGTTTTGGCGGCGCCGATAGGAAGCTGCTCTTCATCACCGCCTCGAAGGGGGTCTATGGCCTGCGCATGCAGGTGAGTGGCGTCGGCAGCCAATGACTCCGCTAGCGCCCACCGGTCAGGGCGAGCTCACGACGCCACCCGCAGCTTGCGCAGCCACTCCACCATCTTCTCGGTCGCCAAGGACGGATGCTGCGGGCGGTACATCAGGCGGATGGTGCGCACGACCTTGAGGTCGCGGATGTGGCACGCGCCCAGCTCCATGCCCTGCACGCAGCCATCCGGGATGATGCCGAAGCCCAGGCCGGCGCGCACCATGGCCTTGATGACTTCGACGTTGGCCAGTTCGAACACCGGCGTGAAGGGCAGGCCGGCCTTGGCGAAGGCCTGATCGATCAGCGTGCGCACGGTGAGGCCCTTGGCGAAGGTCACCACCCGGCGTTTCGCCAGATCGGCCATCGAGGTCGGGATCTCCTTCGCCGGCAGGTTGAGCGGATGGACCACCACCAGCGGATTCTGGAAGAGACGCTCGCTGGTCAGCTTGGCATGCTCGGTGGTGCCGACCGCGACATCGAGCTCGTCGGCCAGCAACATCGCCATCAGCTGCGGGCTCGACTGGCAGACCACCTTGACCTCGACCCGGGGATTGGCCTGGACGAAGCTCGCGAGAATCGGCGGCAGGGTGTAGATGCCGATCGAATCCACGGTGCCGAGACGCACCGTGCCGGCGACCTCGCCCTGGCGCGAACGCACGCGTTCCGGCAGGGCGGCCAGGCCGGTGAGCAGCTCGCGGGCGCCTTCGGCGAGCACTTCGCCCGCCGGGGTCAGCCGTGCACCTTGCGAAGTGCGTTCGACCAGCACCACGTGCAGTTGGCGTTCGAGCTCCTGGATCTGTCGGCTGATCGAGGGCTGGGTCAGGCTGCGCGCACGCGCCGCCGCACTCAGGCTGCCGTGTTCGGCGATGGCGAGGAGGCTGGCGAGGGCATGGGGCGACAGATCGGGAACCGACATGGGCGGCACGCTAGCGGCGGGGATATGCGGGGAAATGGGGTGGGTGGCAACAGGCGGAACGGCGCGGGCATGGGCTGGCGTCGCCCACGCTCAGCGCGACAACACCGCCATGCGTGCTTTGCAGGACATGGTCGTCGCCATCACGGGCGCCAGCGCCGGCATTGGCCGAGCGTTGGCGATCGAATTGCACGGCCACGGCGCACGGCTGGCATTGGGGGCGCGACGGCTCGATGCCTTGGAAGCGCTCAACCGTGAGCTCGGTGGGGGACATCTCATCCAGCGCACCGACGTGGCGCGCAGCGAGGATTGCCGTTCCTTCATCGCCGCGACGCAGGCGACGTATGGCCGCATCGACACCCTGGTATGCAACGCCGGTTACGGCATCGCCCGCCGCATCGGCGAGATGATGCCAGAGGAATGGCAGGCGCTGATGGCGACCAACCTCTATGGCACCACCGACTGCATCCGTGCGGCGCTGCCGCTGCTGAGCGTCCAGCCCGAACGCCAGGGCTGGCGTGGCCAGGTGATGATCGTGTCGTCGTGCCTGGCCCGGCGGGCCGGACCCGAGGGCGGCGCCTATGCCGCCACCAAGGCCGCACAGCTTTCGGTCGCCGAGG
>JANPIY010000331.1:0-2240 GCA_031425255.1 Planctomycetota bacterium | reverse complement strand
GAATCGCCGCGCACCACGATGGTGCGCTTGCCGCGTTTGCGTTCGCCGAAGTCGACGGTGCCGTCGATTTCCGCCATGACCGCCGGTTCCTTCGGCGGCCGGGCTTCGAACAGCTCGGTGACGCGCGGCAGACCGCCGGTGATGTCGTGGGTACCGGCGATCTCGCGGGGCGTCGAGGCCAGCAGCGTGCCGCCGGCGATCTTCGCACCCTCGACTACGCGCAGCGTGGCCTTTTCAGGGATCGGATAGTGGGCGACCACCTTGCCCGACTCGTCTTCGAGCAGGATCTGCGGATGCAGGTCGCCCTTACCTTCGAGGATGATGCGGTTGATGATGCCGGTCGCCGGATCGCGCTCTTCGCGCATGGTCACTTCGGGGATGACGTGCTCGAAGCGCACGGTACCGCCGACGTCGGACAGGATCGGGATGTTCGCCGCTTCCCATTCCGCGACCATCAGGCCCTTCTCGATCTGGGCGCCGTCCTTGGCCAGCAGCTTGGAACCCACCGGCACCTTGAAGCGCTCGATGATGCGGCCGTTCTTGTCGAGGATGGCGAGCTCACCGTTACGGTTGAGCACGACCACTTCGCTCTGACCGTTGATGACGGTGCGGAGATTCTCGTAGACCAGCTTGCCGGGCTTGCGCGCCTTGTAGTTGGTCTCTTCGGTCTTCACACCCGCGACGCCACCGATGTGGAACGTACGCATGGTCAGCTGGGTGCCTGGTTCGCCGATCGACTGCGCGGCGATGATGCCGGCAGCGACGCCGAACTCGACCGCCAGACCGCGGCTCAAATCCATGCCGTAGCACTTCTGGCAGATGCCGGCACGCGACTCACAGGTCAGCGGGCTGCGCACGCGGATCTTCTCGAAGCCCATCGCCTCGATGGCTTTGGCCTTGTCGCGGGAGATGATCTCGTTCTCGCTGACGATCACCTCGTCGGTGATGATGTCGACGATGGTGTCGCGGGCCGTACGGCCGGTGATGGCATCGGCGAGCGACAACTTGATGAGGTCGCCTTCGTAGACCACCGCCTTGGTGACGCCGCCGACCGTGCCGCAATCGAGCACGCTGACGATGACGTCCTGCGACACGTCGACCAGCTTGCGGGTCAGGTAACCCGAGTCGGCGGTCTTCAGCGCGGTATCGGCGAGACCCTTACGCGCACCGTGCGTCGAGGTGAAGTACTCGAGCACCTTCAGACCTTCGCGGAAGTTCGCGCGGATCGGGGTCTCGATGATGTCGCCGTTCGGCTTGGCCATCAGGCCGCGCAGACCGCAGAGCTGACGGATCTGGGCGACCGAGCCACGAGCACCCGAGGTCGCCATGACGAACACCGGGTTGATGTAGTCCTCCCCGTAGCGCGTATCGTTGCGCAGACGTTCCATCAGCACCTTGGACAGCTCTTCGGTGGCGTGGGTCCAGGTCTCGATGATGTTGCGGTGCTTTTCCGAGGCGGTGATGAGACCGCGCTGGTAGGCCTTCTGATACTTCTGGGCGCGCTTGTCCGCTTCGGCGACGATGGTGACCTTCTCTTCGGGGACGTAGAGATCGGAGGTGCCGAACGACATGCCGGAGTGGGTCGAGTACTGGAAGCCGAGTTCCTTGATCGAGTCGAGCACTTCGATGGTGCTGCGGCGGTCGAGGTACTCGAAGCAGTCGGCGATCACGCGGCGCAGGCCGCCCTTGTCCTGGGTCTTGTTGTAATAAGGCATGCCCTTGGGCAGCGCCTCGTTGAAGATCATGCGACCAGGGGTGGTCTCGATCAGCACGGTCTCGGGCAGGGTCTTCTTGACCGGGCCGCCATCGTCGATGCGCGTGCCCTTGAGGACCTGGATGCGCACCAGCGCGTGCAGGCCGATGACCTTGCTGTCGAGCGCCATCAGCACTTCGCTGAAGCTGCTGAAGATCTTGCCTTCGCCGATCTGGTTTTCCTTCGCCAGGGTCAGGAAGTAGCAGCCGAGGACGATGTCCTGGTCAGCCGAGATGATCGGGTTGCCGTTCGACGGCGAGAAGATGTTGTTGGTCGACAGCATCAGCACGCGCGCTTCGGTCTGCGCTTCGATCGAGAGCGGCAGATGGACGGCCATCTGGTCGCCGTCGAAGTCGGCGTTGAAGCCCGAACACACCAGCGGGTGCAGCTGGATGGCATTGCCATCGATCATCACCACTTCGAAAGCCTGGATACCCATGCGGTGCAGCGTGGGTGCACGGTTGAGCATCACCACGCGGCCCTTGAT
>JANPIY010000330.1:0-13694 GCA_031425255.1 Planctomycetota bacterium | reverse complement strand
GGTTATGAAACCAGCTCTTACCGTCATCCCGCCGGGCCACGCCCGTCTCCGGGCACGATTCCGGTGCCGGTGCCCACACCGCTGGCATCAGAAGACCCGTCACGCCATCCGGCGTGACGGGCTTTTTTGCGGGCCTGAGCGGCCTCCACCAGGCGCCTGATGGAGAAATAGCCGATGCCGGCGAACCCGATACCGGCCGCCAGCGAACCCAACGCCAGCGGCAGCATGATGGCTCCCAGTTCCACCAGGCCACGGTTGAGGGCTTCCCCCCACGGCAGGCGGTTGAACGCCTCCACCATCGCCGTCAGGTCGGCAAAGGAGAGGACCTCGCTCCGACCGGGAATCATCAGCAGGCCCAGGCGGTATTGCCCGTAGGTGAAGAACAGGAAAGTGAATGGATTGTTGATCCAGGTCCACGGCAATGATGCCACGACATTGCCACCGATCAGCCGCGCCAGCAACGGCCCCAGCAGCATCTGCCCAGGGAGCGGTAGTGGCATGACGAACAGTCCCGCGGCGCAGCCGATGGCGATGCGATGCGGACTGTCACTCAGATGCATCACGCCATGCAACGCCCGCACCACGGCATGACGCGCCCGCCTGAGCCAGGGACGTTTCGTCGCGGGGGCGGGAATGCCCATGCGCGGACTCACGCTCGGTCGCCGCGAGCCGCCACTGGCAGCGCCTGCCACGACGACAAGCGCTGACGACGGCGTTCCTGCATGAGCGCGACGGCGCGGATGATGACCAGGTAGCCGATCACCGCGCTCACCCCTCCGACCAGGACGCCGCCCACCAGCATCGGCACGAAGATGTCGACCACGACGGCGTAACCGCTGCTGATCCCGTCGGCGATCGAGAGATGATTGAACTTATCGACGATTTCGGTCATCCGCTGGAACGATACCAGCGACCAATCGCCGGGAGTGATCAGCATCCCCACCCGGTAACAGCCGTAGAAGATCGGCAGGGTGGTGAAGGGGTTGCTCATCCAGCTCCACGGCACCGAGGCGATGACATTGCCCCGCGCGAGGCGAGCCAGGAGCATGGCGAGAAAAGTCTGCCCCAGCATCGGCAATGGCGCGGTGAAGATGCCGCAGGCGCAGCCGATGGCGATGCGGTGCGGCGTGTCCTGCAGCAGCAGCGCCCCCCGCAAGGTGCGCATCAGCCCGTGGACGAACTGACGCCAGCGTGACTTGGTGGTTTTCGGAGCTCCCTGGATCATGGCGCGGCCATCATCTGCTCGGAGACGTTTTGCAAACCCTCGGCTGCGGGTCTGGTCGACAGCGGGCTTGGAAAAGTCTTCATCTGGAATACCCCGACCGTGCGACCATCCTCCCGCCTTGCCCGGATCTCCACTCAGCGGACCCGCCCCTTCATGAGATGTTCACTGTTCCTTTTGCTGCTCTCGCTGACTCCACTGGCGGGTGCCGAAGGTATGGCAGAGACCGCCACCGCCGTGCCACCCGTCTGGACGGTGCTGCCGTTCGCCCTCCTGCTGCTCGCCATCGCGGTGATGCCGGTGCTCCATGCCCACTTCTGGCATCGCTGGTACCCGGCGGTCGCGGTCGGCCTGGGTGCGCTGACCGGGGCTTACTACCTGTTGGCACGCAGCGACGGGTTCAGCGCGCTGGTGCATGTCGGCTTCGAATACCTCTCCTTCATGGCGTTGCTGACCTGCCTGTACGTCTGCTCTGGCGGCATCGTCGTCGGAATGGGTGGCAAGGGCCGACCGTGGTCGAACACCCTGCTGCTGCTGGTGGGTGGCGTCATTGCCAATCTGGTCGGTACCACCGGAGCCTCGATGCTGCTGATCCGGCCCTTCCTGCGCGCCAACCGCGGCCGGCTGCAACCCTACCATGTGGTGTTCTTCATCTTCATCGTCTCGAACGTCGGAGGCGCACTGACCCCGATCGGTGATCCCCCCCTGCTACTGGGCTTCCTGCGCGGCATCGACTTCTTCCGCTTCTTTGAACTGAACTTCCTGCCCTGGCTGCTGACCATGAGCCTGCTGTTGGCGGTCTTCTGGTGTTTCGACACGGCCAACAAGCGTCACGCGCACACCCTCGCCGAGTTCCGCCACCTGCCGGCGCTGCAGGGCTGGTCACACCTGGGTCTGCTCGGGCTGGGCGTGGCGGTGGTGTTCCTCGATCCGGCGAAGATCACCTGGTTGCCGGCGATCAGCTACCATGGACATGATTTCAGCTTCCTGCGCGAACTGGCGATGTTCGGCATCGCGGTGATCGCCTGGAAGACGGCCCATCCCGAACGCCTGCGCATCAACGATTTCAGCCTCGAACCGATGCGGGAGGTCGGTTTCCTCTTCGTCGGCATCTTCCTGACCATGATCCCGGCCCTGGAGCTGATCCGCCATTCCGCAGAAGGCGGCACCATCATGGGCTTCCCGCTGACAGTCTCGACCTTCTATCTCGGTACCGGGTTGTTCTCGGGCTTGCTCGACAATGCTCCGACCTTCATCGCCTTCCTCGCCGGCATGGAAGGCCGCTTCGGCATGGACGTCGCCGCCATCGGCCGCTCGGCGGATCCGCTCATCGCGCATTCGCTGTCCGCCTGCGCCTGTGCTGCGGTCTTTTTCGGAGCCATGACCTACATCGGCAACGGCCCCAACCTGATGGTCAAGGCCATCGCCGAGTCGGCGCGCGATGCCAATGGCGCGCTGCTGGTGGAAGTGCCGAGCCTGCATGGGTATTTTCTGAAATATGCCCTGCCGATCCTGACGCCGGTGCTGCTGATCGTGTGGCTGGTGTTCTTCCGCGGGTGATGGCGGCAGGGTCCGTCTTCGCCGGCCACCGGCAGCGGCCCTCCGGCCGGGTATTCCACCGTGCAACATTGTGGATGCCGGTGTCCGGCGTCCTGGCCGTGCTGCACGCGCCGGGTACGCCCTGCTGATGCCTGCTCTGCCCCCCTCCGTCGTGCCCACCCAACGCGTCGCCGTAGCGACTGACATGCCGGTGCGTCCTGATGGCCGCTACGTGCTCTACTGGATGACCAGCGCTCGGCGCACCTCGTGGAATTTCGCACTCCAGCGGGCGGTCGAATGGTCCGTGCATCTGCAACGACCGCTGGTGGTCTTCGAGCCCCTGCGCTGTGGCTACCGCTGGGCTTGCGACCGTTTCCACGCCTTCGTCATCCACGGCATGGTCGACAATGCGGCGGCCTGCGCCAAGGCTGGCGTCACGTATCTGCCGTATGTCGAGGATGCGGTCGGCCATGGCCGTGGCCTGCTGGTCCATCTCGCAAGCGACGCCTGCGTGGTGATCGGGGATGATCACCCTGGATTCTTCCTGCCGCATCTGATTGCAGGTGCGGCCCGACAACTGCCCCTCCGTTTCGAGGTGGTGGATGGCAACGGTCTGCTGCCGCTGCGCGCCACCACCGCCGCCAGCCCGAGCGCCTATGTCTTCCGGCGCATCCTGCAGAAGAACCTGCGACCACACCTCGAGGCGATGCCGTTGCCGGAGCCGCTGAAAAGAGCTCCACGCCTACCCGCTCCAACCTTGCCCACACAGTGGGGGCGACGTTGGCACGCGTTGGTGCCCACGCCAGCGAGTGCCGACACTGGCGCCTTGCGCCACCTGCCGATCGACCACGCGGTCGGTGTGGTCGCCATGCATGGAGGAGCGCAGGCGGCTGACCAGCGGTTGCAGAGCTTCCTCGCGGATGGCCTGGCCCGCTACCATGAGGAGCGCAACACCGTCGACGACGGCGCGGCCAGCGGGCTGTCGCCATGGCTCCATTTCGGCCATCTTTCCGCCCATCAGGTGGTAGCGCAGGTCCTGGCTCGCGAGGACTGGTCGCCGCAGCGGCTCGGCTCCGCCAGCATCGGCAAACGCGATGGATGGTGGGGCTTGACCGCCGGCCCGGAAAGTTTCCTCGACGAACTGGTGACCTGGCGGGAGCTCGGCCATCACTACTGTTTTCATCGTCCGGCGCATGAGACCTGGGAGGATCTGCCCGCGTGGGCCCGCGCCTCGCTGGAAACCCATGCCGGTGACCCTCGCGAACACGTCTATACCCTCGACCAGTTCGCCGACGCGCGCACCCACGATCCACTCTGGAACGCCGCCCAGCGGGAGTTGCGGCAAGACGGTCGTATGCACAACTATCTGCGCATGCTGTGGGGCAAGAAGGTGCTGGAGTGGACTGCCCATCCCCGTGACGCCTTGCTGATCCTGACCGAACTCAACAACCGCTACGCGCTGGACGGCCGCGATCCCAATTCATCGAGCGGCATCAGCTGGTGCTTTGGCCGTTTCGACCGGCCGTGGGCGCCGCAACGCCCGATCTTCGGCCAGATCCGCTACATGAGCAGCGCCAGCACGCTGAAGAAGATCCGTCTCAAGGGTTACCTGGAGCGGTACGGCGAGAGCACCGGACAGCAGACTTTGTTCGGCTGAACCACCGCTCCATACGCACTCCTGCAGAGGGTCCGGGGGCGACAGTCACTTTTACGGCAGCCTGAAACCGATCCGTGCGGGTGCGCTGGGCTCCTCCTCCACCATCAGGCGGCGGATGGTCTCGAAGATGATGCGGATGTGCTTGTCGTGACCAGCGAGGGTCTTGCTGGTCTCCGATGCGTTCCTGCCGAGTTCGGCGCGGTGTTGATCCAGCTTCGCCTCGACCACGGCGAGGCGTTTGGCCAGTTCAGCGTTGACTGCGATGGCTTGCCGGAGCTTCACGAATGCCCGCATGATGCCGATATTCACCACCACTGCGCGACGACTGTTGAGGACGCTCGACAGCATGGCCACGCCCTGTTCGGTGAACGCCATGGGCAGCGAACGGCGTCGACCTCCGTGGCTTTTTGAAATCGCAGATTGCGATTTCAAGTTGCCAGCCTCCGCGACGGTCAGGCGGAAGGCGAAGTCCTTTGGGAACCGTGTGCGATTGCGTTTGACCGCCTCGTTGAGCCGGCCGGTGGATACGCCATAAAGCCGGGCCAACGCCTCGTCGAGCATGATGCGTTGCCCCCGCACGACGAGGATTGCTTTGTCGATGGCGGGGATGGAGATGGATTTGCGCATGTGGCGAATCTTCAGCGGGAGGGGCCGCCCTTCATGGCCCTCACCAGGGGCCTGTACGAGTGCCCAGGGGTGGCGGATACATTTCCAGCGGAACGCAGACGACGCATCCGTCCCAGAATGTTCAGCCCGTGCCCGCCCCCATACCGATGCGGCGTCGCTCCAGGTAGGCCGCGATGAGATCGCCGCCGCTACGTACCAGAGCCGCCTCTTCGCGGGTCCACAGGTGCTCCTCGGTGTGGTGATCGACACGCAGCAGGCCGATGGTGATCCCGCGCGAGCGCAAAGGGATCACCAGCACCGAACGCACTCCTTGCTGATAGAGCAGCACCTGCTCCTCCGCCGGCAGCAGGCGCACCGGGCCAGCCACCATCAGGCCCTGCGACAATTCCTGATGCCAACGGCTCAGTTCGGGGTGCATTGCGGTATGCGCCGCCGGGCCCTGGATCTGCCCATGATCCTCACGCCGGGCGCTAGCCACCAGGCGTAGAGCGAGTGCGCCACCACTGCCGACCCATTCATAGAGCGACAGCGTTCCTCCTGCCGTGGTCTCCAGCAGATGGCCCAAGGCGAGCGGCAGCGACTGCGTCGGATCGGCATCCGCCAACAGCGTACAGGCGCAACGCGCGGCTGATTTTTCAACCCGCAATCTTTCGGAAAGAGCCTGCTCGGCCTGGAGGCGTCCCATTTCCGCAGCGGCTCGCGCGGCGCACATCGTCAGCAAGTCCTGCTGTTTCAGATCGAGCGTCAGCGGCTGGTCGTGGATCATCACCAACATGCCGATGGGGCGTCCACGTTGATCGCGCACCGCCTGGCTCGCCATGCTGCCAGACAGTTCTCCGAGGCCTTCGGCGAAGGTGATGGTGGCATCCTTGATGACCACCCCTTCGCGCGCAGCGAGCATGGCGGCCACCGGCGCGACATCGGTGCGAAAGCGGCGTGGCCAGAGAAAACCATCGTCCGACCACAACGCCAGGCAGGCGCATTCCTGGCCGTCGCCGAGTTCGCCCAGGAAGACATGCCGCACCTGGAAGGCATCCGCCAGTTGGCGCACCAGGGCGTGGACGAAATCCATGCCCACCACCGCCGCCGTGCCGCCGGCGAGTTTCGATAATGCTTCGGCATGCCGCCGGGCGCTCACCTCCGCACGATGCGCGCTGACCACGTTGCGCACGGTGATGCTCAAGCGCTCATCGCCGAGACCATCCTTGATCAGATAATCCGCCGCTCCATGACGCATCAGATCGATGGCGATACGCTGATCCGCCTGGCCGGAGAGGATCACCACCGGGATGTCGATGCCCTCGTCCTGCATGCGCTTGAGCATCTCCAGGCCGTTGCCGCGTGGCAGCAGGTAGTCGAGCAGCACCACATCGAAGGCACCGGTCTGCAAGGCGCGCAGACCACTGGGCGCATCGTCACACATGGTGACGGCACAGACCAGATCGCTGCGTTCGAACATCCGGCGGATGGCCTGGCGATCGACCTCATCGTCATCGATCACCAGGAGACGGAGAGGATTGGTGGTCATGGGGGATTCCCGTGGAGTCCGTAACTCCGGATCTGGACCGTCCTCGGCCTGAACCTCATGGCAACTCGCAGGATGACCAGTAGGCGGTGATGGCGCGCAGCGTGCGCCGGAATTCCGCCGGGTCGATCGGCTTCAGAAAGTAGCCGGAGACGTGGTGGGCGAAGGCATCCTTGATGTCGCGCTGGTCGGCGGAGGTGGTCACCACCACCACCGGAATGGCCGTGAGTTCGGGGGTGGAACGCAGGCGTTCGAGCAGCTCGATCCCGCTCGCCCCAGGCAGATTCAGATCCAGCAGTACCAGCCAACGGCTGGCGCCACCGCGCCGTTCCACGCGATTGTTCAGCACTTTGATCGCAGTGGCCGCGTCGCCGGCGACGTGCAGGCGGACTCCCGGGTCATCCATCTGCCGCCGGAAGGTGAGCACGTCGATATCGTCGTCCTCCACCAGCAGCAGGTCGAGTATGCGCTCAGGCATGAGGTGCTCCATGACGTGATTCCGGCCGTTTGGGCCAGGTGAAACGGAACGTGGCGCCGTGGCCCTCGCTGGATTCGACGGCGATGGTGCCGCCCTCTTCGCGCACGATCTTCTTCACCAGGGCCAGACCCAGACCCAGGCTGTTCTTGACGTCCTTCGGGGTGAGGGTCTGGAAGATGATGAAGATCCGCTCATGGAATTCCGGCGCTATCCCAGGCCCGTCGTCGCGCACGCTAAACTCATAACGTTCGCTGGTTTCCCGCACGTCGATGTCGATGCGGCCTTGCGGGCGGTGGTGATGTTTGATGGCATTGGCGATGAGGTTGGAGAACACCTGCCACAACCGCGTGCGGTCGGCGATCAGGCTGGGCATGCGCTCGGGGACGGTGATGGTGAAATGACCCGCGGCGTTCTGTTCCTCGCCGATCTCACGCACCAGCACCGCGGTATCGATGAGTCCAGGCGAATGCTCGGGGCGGGTGGCGGTGGCATACCGATGGATGCCGTCGATGAGCGACTCCAGGCGATGCACCCGTGAACGCATCATGCCGAGGTGGTCACGCACCTGCGGCAGGAGGGTGTCCTTGGCATCCTCCTCGATCCATTGCGACAGATTGACGATGGCCCGGAGCGGCGCCTTGAGGTCGTGGCTGGCGACATACGCGAATTGATCAAGCTCCTGATTACGCCGTTCCAGGTCGCGCGCATAGCGTTCCAGTTGTTCGGTGCTCTCGCGTAGAGTCGCGATCACCACCTGGTCTTCACCGACCCGGCCGAGGGTGAAGGCCGCGTCGATGGTGATGGGCTTGCCGTCGCTGCGCGTGGCACTCAGAGCCTGCAGGCCCTGGGGCGGCGCGTTCCAATCATTCGACAGCACCTGCCCAGGCACCAGGTCCACGAAGGGGTGCCCGACGATCTCCGCCGGTGCGCGCCCGAACATCGTCGTCGTCGCTTGATTCGCCGAACGCACCAGCCCGTGGCCATCGACCGTCAGGATGGCGTCATAGCTGTTGTCGATGATGGCCCGGGTATAGGCCTCGGCGCGGACCAGTTTGCGGCGCTCGGCACGCACCCGGGCGACCATCGGACGGAAGATGAACAATGCCTCCATCGCCAGGACGCTGAGCGTGGCACCCAGCACCAGGGTCTCGAGCTGCTGGAGGCGCGTGATGTCCGCTTCGCTCTCGCGCTGGTACATCTGCACGAGATTATCCAGAGCATCGAGCAACTGCCCAGGCGCGGTGGCGACGATCCAACGCAGGTCCACATGGTCTGGTGTCAGCGCCTCGTCCGGGGTGGCGGCCAGGGCGCGCACGCGCGCGATGTACTCGCGCACCAGCAGGTCCAACGGCTGTTCACCTGAGAAATACAACGCTGCGATGGCAGGCGAGGGATGGCCAGGAAGCCGCAATGCGACATTGCCATGCAGCAGGCCATGATGGGCATCCTCCATGGTGGTGATGCTCACCAGCATCTCACGACGCGCCCGTACCCGCTCCTCGGGCGAGGTCCCCAGCACCAGTTGTTGCGCGTACAGGGCCGCTCGTTGCGAAGTATAGCGCCGCTTGCCGCTGTAGTTGACGATCGCCGCGCTGGTCTCCTGCGTCGCAATGGTCTGACGCAGGCTGATATACGCAGTGAGCGACAAGACCGCGACCAGGCCCAGGGCGATGAGATACCGCTTGGTCATTCCGCCGATGGCGGTGGCTTCGTTGACCTGGGAGGCGAGACGCGCACTGACCATCAGCGCCCCCTCGACGCCAAGCTCATCGGCGTGGGGCCGCCCGTCACCGCTCGTTCATCGCCAGCACCTGGTAGCCGGTGGCCAGATGCTGGGCCACGCGCGCCACATCCAGCCACGCCAGGGTCCGGCCGGACGCATCGCGTCCATCCTGCAACCATTCCTGCGGACAAGGCCAGGCCCGAGGACGCGCATAGGAGATGAGGTGCCGTTCGACCAGCACGTGCTCTTGCGCCGACTCCACCGCCAGGGCCCAGCGCGGGAGCTGGCCGATGGGTGCCAGCACCACCAGCAGAGGGCGCAGCGGGCGGGTGTTCGCAGAGCTGGACAACGCGCCGGTGGGATCGACGACCACCAGCAGTTCCTGGTCCATCCAGCACAAACCGCCGATCCACGGCTGAGCCCAGGAGGGTGGTGGGGAACACACGCCGGATGCCACCCGCTGGACCAGACGTTCGGCCACGGCCAGGCGTACCCCATGCGTTTGGCAACAGATCGTGGGTTGCGTCAGGAGTGGGTCGTTCATGCCGTGTTACCACGTGATGATGGTCCCGCACCGGTGCTGACCATGGCTGCTGCAGACAACAGCTCGGGACTTCAACCGGCCTGCACCCACCTGCTTGCGGAAGGCTCCCGACGTGCTGGACGTCGTCATCGTCCGCTGCCTCGCCCGGTGAGCGCCGCATGGCTCCATCTGCGTCAGAACTGAGCAACCGGCTTCGATCATTGCTTCACGGTGATACATCACGTCCCTCTCTGGATGGGCGTCATGATCACCTTGCGCGAAATGTGCCTGGGCTCGCGGGGCTCGCCGGGTCTGGGGGCTACCCGCTCTAACTGAATCGCGAGGTGAAGCCCGCTCAGGGCACCAGGTGAGGACGGCATGGCGCGGTCGCACTAGAGCGCGTACTAGGACATCAGCCTCATCGCTGTGCCGCAGAAAGCTGGAGCCTTAGACCTCCAACTTCCCCTCGGCATGCCGGCGCTGGAACACCGCGATGGTCTCGCGCAGGCCCTGCTCGAGCGGGATGCGCAGCAGGCCGGGATACGCTTGGCGAAGCGAGGCGTCGTCGACCCGGCTGACGATCGGCAGCGGGGCGCCGGAGCAGGTGATGAGCTGTGCCGCCCCGGGCACCTGGCGCGCGACCGCGGCGATGAAGTCGGGCATGTCGACGATGTCGCCGCCGACGGTGAACACCACGCTGTCGTTGAGCGGGCGGCGGGCAGCGGTGACGAACATGTCGGCTACCTCGCGCATGTGGATGTAGGCGGTCCGGCCGTTGAAGGGGATGTCGAAGGCCTGGCCCTTGATCGCGGCGGCGATGGCGCGGGTCGGGAACGAGGTCATGCCGGTGTCGCGGCCAGGTCCATACACCGTCAGCGGACGCAGGCCGACACTGGGGATCTGATTGGCGATCCAATAGGCCTTGGCGCTCGATTCATTGCACACCTTGAAGGCGCCATAGTGCGTGGTCGGTTTCAGCGCGGCATGATCGCCGACGTGGGTTTCGGCATATTCGGCATCCGGACCGAAGACGGCGGCGCTCGACGCATAGACGATCCGCGGCAACGTCCCACCAGCGGCGCGCTGGGCCTTGGCCGCCTCGAAGATGTTGAGCGTGCCGATGACATTGACCCGGGCACCCGCCAGGGGGTTGTCGCGGCAGGTCGGGACCTGGAGCGCGGCGAGGTGGATGATGGCATCGGGTTTCTCCGCCGCGACCAGCGCGAGCACCGCATCGGTGTCGTCGATCTTGACCTGATGGAATGCCACCTGGGCGATCTCCGCTGGCGAGAGGATCATCTCCCAACGTTTGGTGGTCTTCGCCACATCGAGCACCACCGGCTGGTCACCATCATCCAGCAGGCGCTTGATGATCCAGGTACCGAAGAAACCACAGCCGCCGGTGATGAGGATCTTCTGTCCCATGAATCAGTCTTTCGCCAAGGTGGATGCGGCAGAGGTCGCCGCGGTCGTCGCCGCCGGCTTGATCGCCGTGGTGCCAGCGCGCAGAGCCTGCCAGACTCTGCCGTTTGGATAGAGGTGGTCCGCGATCGACGCCGGCTTCATCTCGATCGAGTACCCAGGTTGGGTGGGCGGCATGTAGTGGCTGGCGGTGACCACACAGGGAGCAAGGAAGTGTTCATGCAGGTGATCGACGAACTCGGTGACCCGCCCCTCGGTGGTACCAGCAACGCTGACGTAGTCCCACATCGAGAGATGCTGGACGTATTCGCACAAGCCGACCCCACCCGCATGCGGGCATACCGGCACGCCGAATTTGGCGGCCATCAGGTAGACCGCGAGGATCTCATTC
This sequence comes from Planctomycetota bacterium, assembly GCA_031425255.1. Taxonomy (GTDB): domain Bacteria; phylum Planctomycetota; class UBA11346; order UBA11346; family UBA11346; genus BOG-1363. The sequence continues at coordinate 2,587 of JANPIY010000330.1, read as the reverse complement.
ACGCCCCCCAGCCGGCAGGAATCGATCTGGCAGAAGCTGATGGCGTCGGCCTGCAGCAGTTGTTTGAACAGCACGCGGTTCTGACAGTGTTCGCCGGTGGCCACCCCGATGCCGAGCGGCTCCAGCGCGCGCGCGATGGTGGCATGGCCGAGCACGTCGTCCGGACTGGTCGGCTCCTCGATCCACCACGGCTGGAAGCGGGCGAGCTGCTTCATGTTCTCGATCGCCACGTCGACATCCCAGACCTGGTTGGCGTCCATCATCAGCTTGCGCTCCCAGCCGATCTCCTCGCGGATGATCTCGCTACGGCGGATGTCATCGGCGAGATCGCGACCGACCTTGATCTTCAAATGGGTGAAGCCGACGGCGATGGCCTCGCGGCACAGGCGCCGCAACTTGTCATCGCTATAGCCCAGCCAACCAGCCGAGGTGGTGTAGGCGGGGATGCCCTTCGCCATCAGCGTGCGGATACGCTGGTCCTTCCCTGCGCTCCGCTCGCGCAGCAGCGTCAGCGCCTGGTCCGGGGTCAAGGCGTCGGTGATATAACGGAAGTCGATGCAGCGGACGAGCTCCTCGGGGGAGAGATCGACCAGCAGCCGCCACAAGGGTTTCCCCTGCTGCTTGGCCCACAGGTCCCACACCGCGTTGACGATCGCCGCGGTGGCCAGGTGGATGACGCCCTTTTCCGGCCCGACCCAGCGCAACTGCGAATCGCCGGTGAGGTGTCGCCAGAACGCGCCCATGTCGGCGGTGAAGGATTCCAGGGTGCGACCGATGATGAGCGGCTTGAGCGCCTCGATCGCGGCAACGCAGAGTTCGTTGCCGCGGCCGATGGTGAAGGTCAGGCCATGACCGCTGAGCGCCTGGGCGTCGGTATGAATGACCACATAGGCGGCGGAATAATCCGGATCGGGGTTCATGGCATCAGAGCCATCGCGGTCACGGGAGGTGGGGAAACGCACGTCGTGGACCGTGGCACCGGTGATGGTGATGGGCATGGGTTCTCTCAGGGAGTCAGGCGATAGAAGGAGATGGCGTTGTCATGCAGGATGAGCTGACGGTTCTCTGCCGGCAGCCGGCCGATGAGGGTGCGGGTGGTGTCGACCCAGTGGCGATAGTCGCTCGCCCTGAGCACCACCGGCCAGTCACTGCCCCAGACCACCCGCCGTGGCCCGAAACAACTGAGGGCATGGTCAACGTAAGGCACCAGATCATCGAGGGTCCATGGTTCGCCCGCGACGGTGACGATGCCGGACAGCTTGCAGGACACATTCGGCAGCTTCGCCAGTTCGGCCAGGGGAGCGCCCCACCCGTCCATGGTCTTCTGCCTGATCGGCGGATTGCCCAGATGGTCGAGCATGAAACGCACCCGCGGACACGTCCGCACCAGGGCGATGGCCTCGGCCAACTGATCGCGGCGCAGGCAGAGGTCGAAGCTGAGATCGAATTCGGCCAGCGCCTGGACGCCGGCGATGAAGGCCGGTCGCGCACAGAAGCCCGCCTGCTCGCCCTGGATGAGGCGCCGGATCCCGCGCACCAGCGGCTGCTTCACGAGCTCCTCCAACCGTGCACGCACCATCGCACCCTGTTCGAGCGGCGCCTGCGCGACGATGGCGGCGATGCGCGGGTCGACCTTGGCCTGCTCCGCCACCCAGGCGACCTCGGCCGCGGCATCGGCGACGTCGCATTGGACGAACACCGCGCGCTCCACCTGGCAGCCGGCGCTGGCGAGAGTGAATTCCGCCGCGGCAAAACGTCGGTCGAGCAGCGTGCTGCCCTTGACCCAGGGGATGGCCACCGCCAGGGGATCCCACAGGTGGAGATGGGTGTCGATCAACGTCGTCATGTCCACGCTCCGAGGAGGCAGGCTAGGGCGCGGCGCGGGGTTGGGAAATATCCTGATGCGACCGCCGGTCGGGCGCCGGGCGATATGTCTGGATCCGCGGGGTGGGGCTTCAACAGGGATTCCGGGGGAGCCCCTATGCGGAGTGCCTTCCACGTTCGTCGACCTTCCTCTCCGGGGCACCAAACAGCGCAGCGGGTCGCCCCATGGCGTCTAGGCGGTGTTCGCAGGAAACATTGGACCCTTTCGTCGTGCTTTCGACCTGCTGGCGACTAACGTCCCGAGCCTTTTGACGTCATCTCCTCTGCATCAACAGCACCCTATGCGCCTCATGAACCTCCTCGCTTCGACGTTTCTCTCGGCGGGCGGAGGTCTGCTCGGCCTGCTGGCCGGGCTGTTCCCGCAGGCGTTGTCGGCGGCCGATGGCCTGCCGGTGCGGCCGACGGCGCCGGCATATCTGAATGTGCCCTCGGCGCCGCCGGTGCCTGCTGGCGATTTCAACGTCACCCCGGCATTCCCGAACCTCACCTTCCAGGCGGCGATCGCCATCCGCCCGGTGCCCGGCTCCAACCGCCTGTGGGTGATCGAACGCGAAGGACGCATCTGGTCGTTCGAAAATGATCCCGCCACCACCACCAAGACGCTGGTACTCGATCTCAATGACGACGATGTCGATGTCAGCAACGATCCGGTCCCGACCGTGACCGTCCCGGTGCCGGCGAACGATGGGCATCTCACCGGAAC
>JANPIY010000329.1:0-17008 GCA_031425255.1 Planctomycetota bacterium | reverse complement strand
ACGCTCCATCGCCAAGGCGACCGCGTGTGGTTGACCACGCCGCTGATCGGTGCGGCAGGTTCACCTGCGCCGAGTCCGGCCATCCGGCTGGTCTTCGCCGGTCCCCCTGGGGCGATCACCCTGGAGCGACCCTGCGCCATTGCCGGCGTGAGCGTGCAGATCAGCCACGAACTGCCGGTGCGATTCTCCTACCGCATCACGGCGCACACCGCGACCGGCGATCGCCCGCTGGTGGAGAAGACCATGCCGGGCGGCTGGTTCGTAGGCACCAATTTCCACGCCATCATCCCGACCAGCGCCGCCGTCACCGCCACCGGCATCACCCTCACGCCCCAACCCGGCATCAACCGGGTGCTGGTGTGGGCGCTTGATCCTACTCCGACGGCGCCGGCGAGAAAATCGCCGCGGTGAGCGATGGGCCTTCATGTGAAAGATCCCTTCTCATACCTTCTGTGTCGCTCTACCGAGGTTTTAAACGGTCAGTGCGGACAGCGTGTATCTGGGGAAAATCTGCGTGACATCACTCGCTCCGTGGCGCTTGAGCACCGGCCACAACACGTCGCGGTAATCGTTCGCCATTGCCAGGTCGCCGGGTCCGTCGAGCAGTCCACTTGCCAGACCGGGCCAGGTTCCCTGAACACCGCCGCCGGTGCCGCCGCCCAGCACCAGGCATGCGCCGCCACGACCATGGTCGGTGCCGAGGCTGGTGTTCTCCGCCAGACGCCGGCCGAACTCGCTGAGTACCACCACGCTGACGTGGTCGAGGTCGCGGCCGAGGTCGCTGGCGAAAGCCGAGAGGCCCTGGCCGAGCGCAGTGATGCGCGCCGGCAACACCGTGTCCTGGACGAAATGGCTGTCCCAGCCGTCGAGATCGACGCACGCGACCTTGAGCCCGACGCCGGCCTGGATCAGGCGGGCGGTCAACCGCAGCCGGGCGCCGAAGTCGGCGGCGACTTCGCCATGCCCGCTCGCGGTGGGATACACCGCGCCGTTGGCTGGCTCATCGTCGGCCAGACGCAGGGCCTGCAGTCGCGCGCTGGCGGCCAGGGCGGCGCGAGCGGGACCGCCGAGCAGCGCATCGCCGCCGGTCAACGCGCCGAGCTGATCGAGCAGACGGTGGTCATCCGCGTCGCCACCGAGATCGGCCAGCGAGGTGAACGCCGTGGCGGTCGGCGCGCCGCGCAGGCACTCGCCCACCGCGGCGCCCATGTTCACCGCCTCCAGCACGCCGAGGCCGCCAGCGCCCTGGACCTGGCGCAGGAACCGTCCCAGCCAGCCGCCGGAGACCGTGAGCCCACCGTGATCCATCAGGTCCTGGGCGTGGAAGTGTGAACGCGTCTCGTCGTCGCTGCCGCAGGCGTGGACGATCGACAGCTTGCCGTCGTCGAACCAGCGGCCGAGCGGCGCGAGCAGCGGATGCAGCGCGAAACGGTCGTCGAGGCGGTGGCCGCTGCCGGGCTTGACCGCCAGGGTCGGCCGGGCGCGGTGGTAGGCGTCCTCCGCCACCGGCGCCACCAGGCTGAGGCCGTCGGCCCCGCCACGCAGGAACACCACCACCAGGGTGCGGTCGGTCATGGCATCCTCAGCAACGTTGAAAGGCGGGTGCGGCGAGTGCGAGCGCGAGCGCGTCGGCGCCCGCCAGCGTGAGGGCACCCTGTTCGCGCGCATCGGGCCGGCGCGCGAACAGGTGCGTGGCGGTCGCGAGGACGCTGCCGAAACGTTGGCGCAAGGCCTCGCCGTCGACGTGGGTGCCGGCCAGCGCGCCGCGGGCGAACGCTCCGGCGAAGCGCCAGCGCCACAACAAGGTGCCGGTCCACGCCTCGGCGTGGTCGGGCTGGCCATCGGGAGTCGGGAACTGGAAGGGCAACTGGCCGAGGCGGCCGAGATAGTCGGCCACCGCAGCGCCGCCATCGCTGGTCGCCGCGGTGGCGCGCAGGCATGAGGCGACGTAATGGAATGGCCGTTTGAGTTTGCCCGCCCGCAGCGCGGGATCGTGGAAGGCGTCGCTGGTGATCAGCGCCCGCATGGTCGCCGCCAGGTCGCCCTGGCTGGTGGTGAAGGCTGCCGCCACCGTCGCCACCGCGGCAGCTGGTGGCGCATCGCTGATGAAGCGGACGCAGAGCCGCTGCGCGAGGTGACGCGCGGTGGCGGGATGGGCAGTGAGGATCGCTAGCACCCGGGTGAGGTCGTCGGCGCCACCGCCGGCGGCGAGGTGGTGGCCCAGGACGGTTTTCTCCCCGTCGTCGTGGTGGCCACGATGGAACTCGACCGTGCCTTTGCGCCAGGCGTGGCGGTCGCGGACCGTCCAGCCGCTGAGGCAGCGGGCGACCTCCATGACGTCCTGCTGGCTGTAGCCGCCATCGACTCCCAGGGTGTGCAGCTCCAGCAGTTCACGCGCGTAGTTCTCGTTCGGCTTGGCGTTCGAGCCATCGACCCGGTTCACCCGTCCGTCGAGGTACCACAGCATCGCCGGGCTTAGCACCACCGCGCGCAGGAGATCGCTGAAGCGGCCGAGCGCATGGGGCCGGATGACGTCGCGGTCGTAGGCCACCGTCACCCAGGCGCATTCGCCCTTGGACATGTCGACGTTGAAGTGGTCGTGCCAGTAGTGGCAGAGCTGTTCATGGAGCTGGCGCCTGGAATACACCGCGCGCAGGAGGGTCGCAGCGGTGAGTTCCCGCAGCAGGATCCGTTCCTTGAATTCGTAGAGCTCGCCCAGGGGTTGCGCCAGCGCCTCGCGCCGCCGGACCAGCCGCTCGCACCTCGCGTCATCGATCTGCGCGGGCGCCAACTGCGCTGCGATCCAGGCGTCGACCGCAGCTTCCGGCGTGGCACCCATGGCGAGCAGCGCCGCGCGGTCGTCCGGGTGTTCCCCGAAGGTCAGCCGCCGCAGCACGTGCGCCGGCAGATCCAGGGCCGCGTCCTCGTTGATGGCGGTCGCTGGTGGTGGCGTGCCGAGCAGCACCTCCACCGCTTGCTGCGAGCCGCAACCGGCCAAGCCCAGCAGGCCGGCGCCGCTACTCAGCAGCAGGGTGCGACGGCTGATCACGCGATCGGCCCGGTCGTCGCGGTCACGACGGTCACGACGGTCGGTGCGGCAGCTTCGCCAGTCGCGCTCATCAGTACCGCCGGTGCGAAGGGATGCCCACCACGCAGCGCCATCAGCGCCACGCCGAGGCCGCTGACCAGGGCCCACGGCAGCAGCACCAGCCAACCGATCACCGGCATGAGGAACACCAGGCTCAACACCACGCCGCCACGTAGCACCCGGCGCCACGGCTGGGTGCTGTCGCTCGGCGAGCCCAGACCCGACCCCACCCGCCAGGCGAGACCGGCGGAGCCGAGCAGAGCGAGCAGGGTCGGCACCGTCAGCACCAGCAGGACCAGGAGGTTGATCACCGGGTGATTGCGCTGCGCCACCACGCCCGCGGCGATCAGCAGCGGCACCAGCACCACCAGGCCGAGCAGCGTCGCCGCCACCGGCCGCCGTGCGTAGCGTTCGCTACAGCGCTCCACTAGGCCCGGGAACAGGCCGTAGGCGCCCACCCAATGGGCGACGAACACCAGCAGGCTGCCGAGGATGAGCAGGAACCAGGTCAGGACATCGGCCATGATCATGGGGAATTCTCCGAAGCGGATGGACGGGGATCGAACCACTCGCCGACGCCGCCGAAGACCCGGGCGGGTGACCAGGCGGCGGCGGTGGAGGCAAGTGCGGGCGGACGCGGCGGCGCGGGAATGAAGGCGGTGCTGGGAATGGAGGGGCTGCGCAGGGAGCTGGTGGCTGCGCCGAATGACGAGGCTGGGAGCAAGGCCGTCGCCGCGGTTCCCAGCCCGATCAGGCAGGCGAGGAACAGACTGGCGGCCATCGCCATGCCGCGCCAGGCGAGCTCGGCGTCGCGCTGGTGGCGGCCGAGGGCGAGCCCGTGCGCGGCCAGGCGTGCCGCATGCAGATCGGACAACGGTGCGCGGCGGGCCGGGACCTGCCGGGCGACGGCGACGAGGGCCTGCCAGCGCTGGTCGAAATCATTCACGAGAGACCTCCGCTGGGACCGCTGGTTTCCAACCGGCAGGAACGACCCGAGCCGGCTGGCAGCCGGCGGTCCCAGGGGGACAGCATGGTGCGGGCGGGGTTCATGGTGCCTCCGGACGGGTGCCGACGAGTGCTCGCAGGCGCAACCGCGCGCGGAAGGCGCGTACCTTCACCAGCGTCCGGCTCCAGCCGGTGAGCTGACTGATCTCCGCCACGCTGCGTTGTTCGAGATCGAGCAGCGTCAACACCAGGCGATCGTCGGGCGGCAGGCGGCAGAGCAGGGCGTCGACCAGCTCGCGGGCCGCCGCCGCATCGTCGTGGCGGCCTGGGCCGCCTTGCAACACCACCAGACCGTCGGCGACTTCCGGCGACAACCCGCCCAGGCGCGGCCGGCGGCTCTCGCTGCGCAGGACATCGCGACAGACGTTCACCGCCAGGCGTGCCAGCCAATGCTCGAAGGGAATGCCCGCGCGCGGTTCATAACGGTCGAGGCGGGCGAACATGGCCAGGTAGACCTCCTGCATCAGATCCTCGTCGCTGTGCGCCTGCGCGCGGTACGCCCGCACCAGCTTCAGCACCAACGGTTGGGTCAGGGTCACCAGCGCCTGCGCGGCCGGTCGATCACCATCCATCACCTGCCGCACGCAGGCTGCCATGTCGATCAGAGGCTCCGGCACGGCACCCACGCTAACGACCCGTCATGCGACTGATAACGCCTGGGTGGTCCTGACGGTTACAGGCGGCGTCAGGCTGATGACCAGCTGAGGGGGAAGGCGCCGCAACGATCCCGGCGACTGCGAGCAGGATGGCATGCTCGCGCTCACCCCACCGAGGGTGGTCGGTTGACCCGGCCCTTGCTCCTCTCCTCCTCGGCCAGGCGCAGGATGTAGGCCTTGAAGTCCGGATCCTCACCTTCGAGGTGCGGGATCATGAGGGTGCGGAAGTCCTCACGGCGGCACCATTCGCGCATGTAGTCGTCCCAGGTCAGCCACAGGCGGCGGGTCTTACGATTCATCTTCTCCTCGTAGACCAGCAGGTAGGCGCGTTCGAACAGGGCGACGAGCAGGCCGAAGATGAGGTATTTGCGTTCCAACTGCTCCTCGTTGAGGACGTGTGAACCGCTGCTCTGGCGGAACAGGTTCAAGTCGGCGTGCTGCAGCACCAGCTTGAGGAATTCCGAATACTCGTCCGAGAGGCGCTGGAAGACCTCCTCCTCGTCGTTTTGGCGATCCTTGTGCTGTTCGTAGATGAACACCACTAGCGCCATCGGCAGACCGAAGACGGTCACGATGTAGCTCAGCAGTTCCCAGATCTCCATCATCGACATGGCCGGCATCCTCGACGCGAGGTGTAGGGCAGTCGGCCGGTCTGACCATGGAAGACCCGGATTGCCGGTTCACGAGCTCATGGAGGGCCTCAGCCCTTGACCGCTCCGGTCATCATGCCGGTGTGGAAATCACGGTGCAGCAACGCGAACAGCGCGATGACCGGCAGCACCGAGAGCAGGGTTCCCGCCATCAGCATGCCGTAGGGCACGTCGTGCTCGGGCAGGCCGGTCAGCGAGGTCATGCCGATCGGCAGGTGGTACTTGTTCTCGTCCTGGAGCACGATCTGCGGCCACAGGAAACTGTTCCAGGTGCCGGTGAAGCTCATGAGGGTGAAGGCGCCGACACTCGGCCGCACGCTGGGCAGGGCGATGTCCCACCACAACCGCAGTTCACCGGCGCCATCGATGCGCGCCGCATGCATCAGCTCATCCGGCACGGCGGCGATCGCGGCGCGGAACAGGAAGATGCCGAACACGCTGAGTGCTCCCGGCACCAGGATCGCTGCGTAGCTGTCGATCCAGCCCAGGTTGTGCACCAGTTCATAGGTCGCCGGCAACAGCACCTGCCCAGGTACCAGGAGGGTGGCGAGCATCATCACCATGATCGCCCGCCGCCCGCGGAAGTGGTACTTGGCCAGCGCGAATCCCGCCAGCGACGACAACAGCACCACCACCACCGTCTGCACGCTGGCGATGAACAACGAGTTGAGCATCCAGGTCAGGAATGGCCGCTGGGTGATCAGCCCCGAATAATTCGCCAGCGTCAAGCGGTCGAGGTGTCCCCAGGGCAGGAAGGTGTAGGAGAAGAAATCGCCCGGCGCCTTGACGCTGGCGCACAGCATCCAGACGAACGGCACGAGCCATAACGCGGCGAGCCCGATCAGCACGACTTGGAGGAGATGGGGGCGTGCTCTTTTCATCGGGGCAAATGTCCGACGTCCGATGTCCGATGTCCGATGTCTCGTGGGCTGACGCCTGCGGTGTCTTCGAACGCAGCCAACCAGAATCGGCGATCCACAACGACCGTGTCGTCAGCATTGCTGGACATCGGACATCGGACATCGGACATCGGACGTAGAATCATTCCCTTCCCCGCATCATCCGCACCTGGATCACCGACCACACCAGCACCATCGCCGTGAAGGCCCAGCCGATGGCCGCCGCATAGCCGAGGTCGCCGGTCTGGAAGCCTTGCTGGTAGAGGTACATGATGATGGTCAACGTCGCGCGGTCGGGGCCGCTGCCGTTGTTGAACAGCACATAGGGGAGCTCGAAGAGCTGGAAGGCGCCGATGGTCCCCATCAAGGCAAGGAAGCCGAGCGTCGGCCGCAGCGCCGGCAGGGTGATGTGCAGGAATCGTTGCCACGGCCGCGCGCCATCGAGTTGTGCCGCTTCATAGAGATCCCCATCGACCGCCTGCAACGCGGCGAGCAGGAACAGCATCGCGTAGCCCACCGACAGCCACAGGCTGGCAATCAGCACCGCCAGCCGGGCGAGTCCGGGCCGCCCGCTCCAATTGAGCTCCGCCCCGCTCGCGGGGATGAAAGGCAGCAGGGCATGCAGTGCGCCGCTGAGGTGATCCAGCCAGACGTTCACCAGGCCGAAACGTTGCGCCAACAGCAGCGAGAACAGCAGGCCGACGAACACCCCACCGACCAGATGCGGCGAAAAGAACGCGAAGCGCAGCGGACCGCGCAGACGCAGGCGCGGATGGTGGAGCGCCAGCGCCAGCGCCAGCGCGATCAGCAGTTCGCAGCCGACGAACAGCACGGTGTAGCGCGTGGTATTCCACGCCGCCTGCCAGAACACCGGGTCGTTGAGCAGGAAGGCGTAATTCCCCAGGCCGACAAAGGTCTCGTGCTGCGGGCTGGAGGTGTGGTGCAGGCTGAGGATCAGGCTGCGCGCCAACGGCCAGGCCCAGAAGACTGCGAACAACACGAAGAAGGGGGCCAGGAACACCCAGGGCGCGAGGCGGCGGCCAGCGGTCATGGCGCTGCGCTCACGTGCAGCTCGAGGCGCTCGATCCGCCGCATGAGGTCCGCCTGCGCCGCTTGCAGCCAGGCCTGGCAGGCGGCGACCAGTTCCTGGTGGTCATGGGCATGCCCTTGATCGCGGACATGCGCCACCGCCTTGGCCTGGACCTGCGAGAGGGCCTCCATCGCCAGGCTGGTCGCCGGCGTCATTACCTGGGGCGGCAGGGCGGCGGCGAGTTCGATGTACAGTTCATTGATGCGCTGGCCGCCGAACAGCGGATCGGCTTGATGCAGCAACGGGTGGTCCCACAGCTCTGGAACCGGTGGCAGCATGCTGCCCATCCGCAGACGCACGTCGGCCGCGTCGCGTGAATAGAAGCAGCGCTCGATCACCGCGAAGGCCAGGTCGGGATCCGGACAGGTGCGCGGGATGATGACGCAGGTCCCACCCCAGGTGCTGGTGGGGGCGTCCTGCGGGTCGAAACGAGGGAGCGGCATCATGCGCAGGCGGCCCGACATCGCCGGCGTGTCGTCGCTGCCGGTGGGGGCGTAGTGGCGCAGATAGAAGATGCGCCAGTCGGGAGTGAAACAGGCGCAGATGGTGCCGGCATCGAGTTCCGCCGGGATGCTCAGGCCGGCGTCGACGCCAATGCGGTCGACGCCCGCGACCATGCCGGCATAGAAAGCCAGGGTCTGCGCCGCCAGCGGATGCGCGAGTTGGACGGTGCCGTCGGCTTCCACCAGATTGATGCCACGCTGGAGCAGCATGAGCTGCACCAGATCGCTGCCGGCCTCGAACAGCTCCATCGGATGGCGCAGCGGGACGCCCTTGGCCCGCCAGAAGTCACGCATGACCAGGCAGGATTGGTGGAACTGCGGCCAGGTTCGGCAGGCCGCGAGATCAACGCCGGCCGCGCGGAAGAGATCGTCGCGATAGGTGATGGTCATCGGATGGACGTCCTGCGGTGCGCCCATGATGCGCCCGTCCTTCATCCAGGGAGCGAAGCGCGAAGCGAGCAGGCGTTGCCGCCACATGTCGCCACGCGTGCGCTCGGGCGCCAGCTTCCAGACGCTGCCGTCGTGCGCATAGATCCCGCCATCGCCGAGGTGGCGCGCGAACCAGCCGGCCTGTCCCCGTTCATCCACGGCCGCGATGGTGCGCTCGCCCCGCGTGTCGAAGTAGGGCGTCAGGTCGAGCATGCCCATGCCGGACACCGGTGGCCGGAAGAAACGCCCGACCTGATGGATCTCCACGTGGACCAGGTCGGGGACCAGCGGCCCGCGCGACTGGGCCATGAACAACGACTCCAGACGTGTGCCGAGAGCGGCCCCAGCGACCAGATCGAGGTCGACGGTGATGCCGCGTTCCTGCGCGAAACGGTCGAGGATCGGCGTCAGCTCATGGCGGTGGGCATCCGCGAATATCCAGTAACGCACGGTCGCCCGTTCCGGCGTCGGCCGCAGCGCCACCAGCACGCCGCTGGCGAGTGCGACCGCCAGCAGCACCAGCAGGGGACGACCGGGGGTGAAGGGCATGGCGCGGAGTGTGATCCCGTCACCGACGTCGACCAGGACCCAACGTCACCTTCCATGGAGCGGTGCGAGGTGCGGCGTGCGGAGTTGGTACCCATCCTCCGACATCCATTTTTCTAATCGGGGAAGACAGGCGCAAACCGCAGAGGGCGCAGAGGGCGCAGAGATGAGATGCCGGACTCTGAGTCCTCCAGGTTGCTCTCACTGCTTTCCCAGGTCACTCCTCCTTGGGCGCGTACGGCAGCAGCAGCACCACCCGGCTGTTGCCGATGTGCGCGGGATTATCCATCGACGGTACGAAGTCGGCGCGGCTGGTGATCTGACGGCAGAGATTGGGGCTATGGCCGGCATCGACCAGGCCATCATAGATCGCTTGCGCGCGACTGAGGGCGAGGTCCATCTTGCGCGGCGCGCCGACCTGCGACGGGCCTTTGTCGATGTGCCCGGTGATGGTCATGGCGCGGCGGACGTTGGCCAGGACGTCGACGATGGCGCGCAGCATGGCCGAGCCGCCCTCGGTGCGATTGGCGGTCCCGGGCATGAAGAATACGCCCTTCTGATCCTCGATCAGATCGATGCGCAGTCCCTTGTCGGTGATCGCGACCTTGACCTGCGAGCTGGCGTCCTTGAACACCGGATCGGTGCGCCGACGTTCCTCGAGCATCAGCTGGAGCGCGCGCGCCCACTGGAAGTCGATGTATTTGACCGTGATGTCGTTCTCTTCAGCGGTCTCCGGCGACGGCGGCGGCTTGCCGTTGATCTGCATGACATTCCGGCTGGTGGCGAAACTGATGCGGAAGGAACCCGGATCATTGAAGTAGCTGGCGATGCCCTGCTTGGTGTTGACGTCGAGGCCGATGATCCACATCACCAGGAAGAACGCCATCATCGCGGTCACCAGATCGGCATACGCAAGCTTCCAGGCGCCACCGTGATGGCCATGCGCATGCTTCTTCTTGCGGACGATGATCGGTGGTTGCGCGTCAGCCATGGGGGATTGCCCCGGTCCGATGTCCGATGTCCGATGTCCGATGTCCAGTGGGGCTGACGTCCTGGGGCATTCGCATCGCCGATGCTGGATGGAGGCGTTCGCGGATAGCGCATGCGCTCATCCACGAGACATCGGACATCGGACATCGGACATCGCCGACGCCCTTCATTTTTTGCCTCGTTCCTTGATCGCCTTGTCCATCTCGGTGAAGGACGGGCGTACCGAGGGGTCGATGTTGCGACGGGCGAATTCCAGGCTGGTCGAGGGCGGATCGCCGCGCGCACCGCGCGCGATGGCGTGGCGGATGCAGGTGAGGTAGAGGCCTTCCATGCGGATGCGCTGGGTCAACCCCTTCACCATCGGCGACATCACCACATAGGCGATGAGCACGCCGAGGAAGGTGCCGACCAGCGCGTTGCCAATGGCGGCGCCGATCTCCGAGGCCTCGCCGCCGATGTGACCCATGGTGATGATCACCCCCAGCACGCAGGCGACGATGCCGATGGCCGGCATGCCGTCGGCGCTGGTCTGCAGCGCATCGGGGATCTGCATCTCCTCCGCATGCATGGCATCGAGATCCTGCTCCATCATGTCGGCCATGTCGTGCGGCTGGACGCCGCCGGTGACCAGGATCTTCATGGTGTCGCAGAAGAATTCGACGGCGTGGTGATTGGCCATGAAGCTCTTGTTGGCCGACAGGATGGGACTCTTTTCAGGATCCTCGATGTGGCTTTCGATCGCCAGCAGGCCATCGGTGCGCGCCAGGCTGAAGAGCTTGTAGATCATGATCAGCAGATCTTCGTACTCTTGCTTGCCGAAGTTCGCGGGCTTGAGCAGCCCCAGCAGCGCGGTGATGGTCTGCTTGGTCAAGGTCATGCCGTTCGAGCCCAGGTACATGCCGATGCCCGCGCCGATGATCACGATGTACTCGGTCCAGGCGACGACGAACACCATCATGCTGCCGCCATGCAGCAGATAGCCGGCGAAGGTGCAGGCGAGACCGAAAGCGATGCCGATGTAGGTGAACATGGTTCAGGTCAGGGCGTGACGGGTCAGTCTACCACGGGAACCGCAGCAGCGCCGCTGCCAGCTCCTCGGTGGGCTGGCGGCACGGAGCGATCGCGGCAGGGAAGGAGGGATGCTCATCGTTTATCGCCGTTCATCGCAGTAGCGCGCCGGTTCAGTGCCTGGCGGCGGTTGATAGTGCCTGACGGCGGCGCCCTCGCGCTCGGCGCGGCTCTGGGCCTCGAGATGCTGGCAGTGCAGCTGATCGAGCGCGGCGTCGCCGAGCGCCAAGGCGGCAGCGACGCCCTGGGCCGCTGCGATCAGGAGCGGGCGCGAGGTATCGTCGAGGCCCTCCAGCCGGTCGGCGGCGGGAATGCTCGCGAGCAGGCGGGTGATCTCGCTGCCCAGCAGTTCCGCCTGCGCGAAATCGATGTGCTCGCCGGTGAACAGCGTGGCCTGCTGGTCGAGCAGCCGATGCACCGTGGCATAGACGGTCAGCACCTCGGCAGCGGTCACGGTTTCTCCGATCCGGGCAAGGTCAGGCCGGTCAGCAGACCGCGGGCGGCCACCAGCAGTTCGCTGGTGGGAAAATCCTGCGCCAGACGATCGACCGCGGCGGTGGCCTCGCTGAAGCGTTGCTGGCGCGCATCGCCGGTGGTCTGCCGCGCCTGCTCGATGAGGAACCACGCCGTGAGGTAGCGGAAACGCACCGTCTCGCCGTCGCCCAGATCGGCGGTCTCGACCAGATTCAGAGCCGCACGACCGGCGCTGAGATCGCTGGCGCTTGGCGTCCCGCTGGCCGCCAGGTCGTGATAACACTCGGCGATGCGCAACTGGTTGGTCGCCCCCAGCGTCGAACGCTGCAGCGCCTGCGCCGCTGGGCGGCTGGCGTCGAGCACATCCTGGAAGCGTCCGACCACCCGTTCGTCATAGGCTTCCAGAGCGCGGCGCAGATCGAGGTGCGCCTGATCGCGTTCGCGCAGCGGCTCGGCCAGGGTCGGGGTGGTCGGCGCGCCTTGGGCAGGCCGCAGATCCTGACGTTCCTGGAGCAGATCGCGGATGCTCTGGTCGCGCGCGCGGATCAGCGACTCCAGGCGTCGCTGCAGACGATCGGCAGGCGTCAACGTCGCCGGGTCGTCGACCTGCGGTACCAGTGGCTGGACGCGTGGAATGGGGTCGAGTGACGGCGAGACCTCGACCGCTGGTACCACGCTCGCCATGGCGAGCAGGAGCAGGAAGGTGGCGCTGCCCGAGTGGACGAAGGCGATGATCCGCTTCATTGCGCCTCCCCGTTGAAGGCCTTGATCGCTTCGCGCAGGCGACCCTGGTCGCGCAGGTGGCTGCCCAGCAGGTTGGCGGCGTAATCGCGATCGCGCAGCGACAGGCCGGGATCGGTGAGCAGTTCGCGCAGGGTGGTCTCACCGAGATCGGCCTGGCCACCCAGGATGGCCGCGCGCGCCAATCCCAGGCGGGCGGCATGCAGCAGGTCCTTCGGCGGGCGCTCGGCGATGGTGCGTTCGTAGTGGTGCACCGCATCGGCGGCGGCGGTGGTGCGGACCCGGCGGTCACGCTGCGCCCGGCGGTAGTCGGCCTGCGCGATATAGAACAACGCCTTGGCGCGCACCGGTCCGGTGTAGCCGCCGAGCTGGCCTTCGAGCTCGCCGAGCAGTTGGTCGAGCTGGAGCTGGCCGGGTCGCTGGTCGCTCACGGCGTCGCTCTTCAGCAGTTCCCACAAGGCGGAGACGGTCTCGTCGTCGCGTTGCAATTCGGCGTAACAACGCGCGATGCTGATCAGCACCTCGGCGTCGAGTGGCGAATTCGGGAAATCCTGGCGCGCCCGCAGGAAGGAGAACAGCGCGTGGACGTGCCTGGGCGGCGTGGCCAGTACATGGCATTGGCCGATGCGATAGGCCGCGACGGCATAGTGCGTGGCGGTGGCCTCCTCGGCCTTGCCCGATTTCCAGCGGCGATAGAGCTCGACATAGGTCGCCAGCGCCTCGCCACTGCGAGCGGTATGGAACGCGCATTCGGCAAGCCGGAACGACAGCAGGTCGGTGGTCCGGCCGCCGGCGCCAGCGATCACCAGCTTGAGCTGGGTCTCGGCTTCCCGCCAGCGTTCGGCCTCGAACAACAAGTCGCCCAGATTCAAGCGGGCGAGATGCACCCGCGCGGAGGCCGCCGGGGTATGCGCGAATTCTTCCAGCAGGTTCTGCAGGGTGTCGATCGCGGCGTCGAGGGCGAGGGCATCGTTCTTCGCCAGGCCCTGGCGCCGTGCCGCCTCCGCTGCCGCCAGGTAGATGTCCGGCAGCTCGGGGTCATTGGTCTCGGCGCGGGAGATGTAGTTGAGGAACACGCCGCGCGCATCCTGGTACTGGTCCAGTGCCATCATCGATTCGCCGACGCCACGGATGGCGCGCCGCACCCAACGCTCGACCGCCGGATCCTGGCTGTCGGCATAGGTATCGGCCAAGCGGCTGAACAGCCCGAGGGCCTGCAGCGGGCGGCGGGCGGCAGCCTCGTTGGCGCCTTGCAGCCACAGCGCCTCGGCGCCGGCAGCATTGTGATTCTTCTTCTCGGCGTGGCGCAAGGCACGGCCGGCGAGATCCTCCACCAGATCGCGATCGCGCGGATGCAGCGCGGTATCGAACACCACCAGCATGCCACCCTTGCCGCCATCTTCGCGCCAGGCGAGCCCGACCTGGCCCAGCAGCCGGTCGAGCGCTTCGGCCCAGGGCACGTCGGTCAGATGCAGGCTGACCGCGCGCCGGGTGGCGATCACGCCGGTATCATCGAGTGAACGGCCCAGCAGCAGCGCCAGATCGCGATAAACCGCTTCGGCCGCCTCGCGCTCGATGGCGGCCGTGACCAGGGCTTCGCCATTGGGTGGAATGGTGAGCGTCAGGCGTTCGGCGCCGAAACGTGCGGAGAATCGCCGTTCCGCCTCGTTCGAGACCGGCGCGTTGGCCGGCCCATGACCATTCTGGGGATTGCCATGGGCGGCGTTGGCGTGGTCGCTGGCGAGGGCCTGCTGCACGCGCTCGACCGCGCGCCGGAGCGCACCGATGTCATCGATCAGCGAACCGTCACCCGGCTGCGCGTGATCGCCGACCTTGACCGTCGGGGTGCGCTGATCGAGCTGCAGCGGGCGCGGTTGGGGCGGCAGGGTCGGTGATGGCGCGCTCGCCTCGCCGGCGCCCGCGGTGGCGATCATGGCCGCCAGCAGGGCCAGGCGGGGAATCAGCAGCCGGTCGCGCATGTCAGTGACCTCCATGCGCGTCGCCGCTATGCGCCGCGGGTGTCGACGTCGTTCCGGCGCGAGCACCGGCAAGGTTCGCGGCCGTGACGCGACCGGGATTCTGCTGCGCCGTGGTGGCGAGCATGCGGCCCAGCGTGAGGTAGGCGTCCTGGACCGCCTGCTGGTTGCGCGTGACTTCATCGGCGGGACGGGTGAGCCCGTTGCGATCGCGCGGCGAGAGGTAGCTGTCCTCGTTGGCGAGCAGGCGGTACACCTGCCTGGTCGCCGATGGCAGATCGCCGAGTTCGGTCAGGCACGAGGCGTAATCGAGGAAGATGCGGGGATCATCGAACAGGCCGTAACCGGTTTCCGACAAGGCGGAGAATTCGTCGGCGGCCTGACGGAAGGAACCCTTGGCGCGGAAGTGCCGGCCGAGCGCCAGGGCGATCTCACCTTCGTGACCGGGATGACGGACCTTGAGGCGACTCATGAAGAGCACGCCTTTGGCCACATCACCGGCATCGGGGGCGTTCAACTGCGCGACGGCGGCCTTGTAGTCATCGGCGAAATGGTTGCTCGGGGCGATCGTCGCTTCGCGCTGGGTCTTCAATTCGTCGGAGAGGCCGTTGATGGCGTTCACCACCATGCCCAGGGTGATGCTGCACATCGCCAGGAACAACACCGCGGCGGCGAGCAGCCAGCGCGCACCCTTGAGTTCCGCCGGCGCCATCACCGGCATGGTCAGCGTGCCCGCGCCCAGGGTCCGCAGATTGGTCGTGCTGGCACCGGCCTGGACCGCCGACAGCGGAATCGAATCCATGGTGACCTTGGCATCACCGGCCTGTTCGAGCAGCTTGTCGATCTCGCCTTCGTGTTTCGCCAGGGCATCGCTGATGCGTTTGGTGTCGGGGGCGCCGGTGGCATTGGCGAGCTGTTTCACCAGGGCATCGATGTCGCCCTGGTCGATCATCGGCGCTTCGCCGTGTTCGCTGGTCACTCCGACCTGGCGATCGACCAGGGCGTCGAGGTCCTCGGGACTGAGCGCCAAGGTCGGAGCATTGGGGCCGCCGGGCATGGCGTCCAACGGTGCGATGAGCGTCGCATCGCTGGCATTCGAACTGGTGGTGCCGGGACGCTGCGAGCGCGCCGCCTCCGCGACCGCGGTGGTCGGGACGCTGGGAGCTTCGCTGCGTCCCTTGGCGGTGGCGGCCTTGACGTTGGTCTTGGCGCCGAGATCGGCCAGCAGGCGATCGATATCATCCTGACCGAGCGGCCCGCTTTTCTCATCTGAGCCGCTGGGCGAGCCGGCCTGCACCTTGGCGGTGGCTGCGTTCTGCATCGAATCCAGCATCTGCGTGATGGAGTTCTCGCGCTGGGCCTTGCTGGTGGGAGGTTGGGTTTTGACCTGCGTCGCCGTCGGCGGCGTGCTCGGCTGCGCCTGATTGATCAGCGCGTCGATGGCATCCTGGTCGAGGGTGGTCGTCGGGGCGGAAGCGGAGCTGGACACCGCGGAGGCAGCCTGCGTCTGATTGATCAGCGCATCGATATCGTCCTGACCCAGCGACCCCTGGGGTGCACTCGGCGCCGACGGTTTTGCTGGAGCCTTGGCGACCGGCGTGGCCTGTTGCACCTGATTGATGAGGGCGTCGATGTCGTCCTGGCCGAGGGCTCCCTGCGGTGCGCTGGGCGCCGGCGGTTTGGCCGGCGCCTTGGCGGCGGGTGCGGCCTGCTGCACCTGATTGATGAGAGCGTCGATGTCGTCCTGGCCGAGAGCTCCCTGGGGTGCGCTGGGCGTCGGCGGTTTGGCCGGAGCTGTGGCGGCGGGCGCGGCCTGCTGCACCTGATTGATGAGGGCGTCGATGTCGTCCTGGCCGAGGGCTCCCTGGGGTGAGTTCGGCGCCGCAGAGGCGCCCGGCCCCTTCGGCGGTGTCGCATCCGAGGACGCCTTGGCCGCCGGCGCGGCCCCCGAGGCCTGGCTGATCAGGGCGTCGATGTCGTCTTGCGACAGGGATTTGGGGTCATCAGCCATGGTCGTTTGCGGGGCCCTGGGGCAACGTCGTGAAGGTGTCGTGAAAGTGGACAGGGGCGCTTGCCCCGCAGGCACTACGCAAACCCCTTGCCCAATCATCATCGGTCACGGGTTTTCGCCCTCTAGGGAACGGCAAACTTTTGGCCCGCTTGATGATGAAGTGACGGCGCGGACGAGTCTGAGATCAGTCGGAAGAGATATTCACCACCGAGCGCACAGAGCACACAGAGGAAGACGAGAGGCCCACCGGCAGGGCTGTAAGCCAGCCTGGAGGGAGCGCCCAAGGGCTTCCCTGTGTGCGCTCCGTGCGCTCGGTGGTGAATATCCGGCTGTGTTCTTCCCCGGTGTCGAGGACTACGACGCGAGGCCGGTCTGGCGCAGGAGCGCCTGCGGCGACGGTTCCCGGCCGCGGAACTGGCGGAAGACCTCGAGCGGATGCCGGCTGCCACCGAGGGCGAGCACGGTGTCGCGGAAGCGTCGGCCGGTGGCGGTGACCGCCGCGGGCTGGTCCAGGCCAGCATCCTCGAAGGCGCCGAAGGCGTCGGCGCTCAGGACCTCAGCCCACTTGTAGCTGTAATAACCCGCGGCGTAGCCGCCGGCGAAGATGTGGCTGAAGCCGCAGAGAAAGCGGTCCTCTGGCAACGGCGGCAGCACCGTGCCGCTGGCGGCGATGCGGCGTTGGAAGTCGATGACGCTGTCCTGGCCGGCGGGATCGAAGCGGTGGTGCAGCTCGAGATCGAGGGTCGACATGTAGACCTGACGCGCGGTCATGCTGCCGGCGCGGAAGGTGCGGGCGGCGATCAGCTTGTCGAACAGCGCGCGCGGCAGCGGTTCGCCGCTCTGCCAATGGCAGGCCAGTCCAGGCTGGGTGGCGTTGCCGAG
>JANPIY010000328.1:0-17366 GCA_031425255.1 Planctomycetota bacterium | reverse complement strand
ACACCTTCTCGGTGCACGCGGATGGCGTGACGGTTATCCTGCAGATGGGCGTGGGTCGGGCGTCTAACGCCCTGTATCCACGTCCGGTGGCGGTGGTGCCGCCACCGGCGCCTGCGCCGGTGGCGGCGCCCGCGTCCGCACCGCCACCGGTGGCGGTGTCGGCGTCGGCGCCATCGCCGTGGACGGGCGCCGAGACGCCGCCCGTCGGGACATCGGCTATCGATCGCCTGCAGCGCCTGCTGGCGCAGGTGCCGCGCGCGGCGCTGGCCGGCGTGCCGTCGCTGGATGGCCAGGACGGGGAGGTGTCGCCATGATGCCGGAGTTCCCCACGACGACGCCGGACATTCCGGTACCGCCCATCATCCCCGCCGACGCCAGCGTGGTTCCGGCGCCGGCGGCAGCCGTGCCGCCGGAACCTGCGGAACCGCCGGTGGCCGCCAGCACCGATGCCCGGCGGGTGGCCTCCACCATCCTGGAAGTGCTGGCGGGCGTGCGCTCGATCACCGATGCCGCAGTGGCGTTGGGCGTGGCACCGGCCCGGTACTACGTCCTGGAGGCGCGCGCATTGGCGGGCCTGATCGCGGCGTGCGAGCCGCGCAGTCCCGGTCCGCACGCCGGCAACGGCCTGACGGCGGAGATCGCGCGCCTGCGCGCGGAACGCGATCGCCTGCGGGACGAGGCGGCGCGCTATCAGGCGTTGGCCCGCATGGCGCAGGCCGCATTCATTCCGGCGGGCACCGCGGCAGCGGCGGCGGCGGCGGCCGCCGGCGGGACCACGCGCAAGAAACGCACGGCGACCGTGCGCGCCGTGCGCCTGGCTCGACAGGTGTAGCAGCCACCCATAGGCAGCGCGGCCCCGGCTGCTAGAACCGGCCGCCAACAGCCGGGGGATAGGGCTCCGTAGGGATACGACCCGAGCATCGGCTGCCGCCGAGACGGCAGGCCCCTGGGCACCGGAGGGTGCCCAGGGGTCTTCCTCGTCCCTGCCGGATCGGCCTCCCGCGGAAAATCCCGGGGTCTGGGGCAGCGCCCCAGAGCCTGCTGGTGCACGGAGGCACCCCATGTCCGGACGTCCCACCACCGGTCCCGCCCTGGTCGATCACCTGGATGGCAGCGCACGCGCCAAGCTGATCGTGCGCACGCTGCTGGAGACTATCAGCGGCACGCGCTCCATCGCGTCCGCCGCGCAGGCGCTGGATTGCAACGGCGCCTACGTGCACGCCCTGCGCACGCGCCTGCTGACCGCCACCATCGCCGCTGCCGAGCCGCGACCACACGGTCCACCGCCCACACCCGAGCCCGATGTGGCCACGCTCACCGCCATTGCCGCGGCAGAAGCCCGCGCGCGGGACGCGGAGGTCGCGCTCGAACTCGAACGCTGCCGCAGCGAACTCGCCCTCGTGCTGGGGCCCCGGCTGGACCGGAGACGACGCGCCAAAAAAAACGGCTGACCACGCCGAGCCCGACACGGACGTCCCCCACACGCCGACCCACGCCCAGCAGCGGCGCGCCGAACACCACGATCAGCGCGTCGCCACCATCGCCCGCACTGCCTACCACCGCAGCACGCGGCGCTTCCTGCGCGGTGCCGCTCGCCAGATCGCGCAACGCACCCTGGAACGCGGCGTGCGCCGCGCCGCCCTCGCCCGCGTGCGCTGGGCGGGCTGGCATGGATGGTCGCGCGCGCGGGCCGCCCGCGCGTTGGGGATCGATGCCGCCACCCTGGCCATGTGGCAGCGCCGCTGGGATGATTCCGCCGACCGGCTCGCGGCGACCCCCCTCGGCGCCCGGCCGCTGACGTGTTCGCCACAGGACCGGCAGAACGTCGCGGCCTTCCTCACCATCCACGGCACCGCGCTCGGCGTCGCCGTCCTACAGGACCACTTCCCGGCGCTGGCGCGCCGCGATCTCGCCTGCCTGCTGCACCGCGCGCGGCTGGAGGCTGACCACGTCGCCGCAGGCAGCAGCTACCACTGCCTGACCTGGAACCGCCCTGGGCGGGCCTGGGCGCTCGACCACACCGAACCGCCCACGCCCATCGATGGCCGCTTCCGCTGGGTCCTCACCGTCCGCGATCTCAGTTCCGGCTGCACCCTGGCCGCGACGGCCGTCGCCAGCGACGACGCCATCACCACCATCGACATCCTGCGAGCCCTCTTCGCCCAGCACGGACCGCCGCTGCTGCTGAAGGCCGACAACGGTCCTGGGTTCACATCCATCCTGACGCGCGCCTTCCTGGCGCACCATCGGGTGCAGGTCCTCTTTTCGCCGGCGTACACCCCCACCTACAATGGCGCCTGCGAGGCCGGCAACGGCACCATCAAACACCTCACCCACCAGATCGCCTGCCGTCATGACCGGCCAGACCGCTGGTCACTCGATGACCTCGAGGCGGCACGGCTGCTCGCCAATCACCGCATAACCGATCGCGCGCAGATGCAGACGCCGGAAGAACGTCTGGCGGTGCGTGCACCGATCACGGATCAGGAACGCAGCGGCTTCGCCGCCGCCATCGCTGCAGCGCGCGACCAACGCAGAACCGACTCCGAGATTGCAGCCAACCACGGCATGCGCAGGATCGCCGCCGATGCGCTTGAACGACAGGCCATCGCCGATGCCTTGATGGGCACCGGCCTCATCACCATCCGGAGCAGACGTGTTCGTCTATGCTACCCACGGTACGGAACGTGATGAATTGTGGGGTGGGCACACGGACCGTGCTCGCGCCTGACGGCATCGCGGTGCGTCCGGCTTCCCTGCACGGCAACCAGGTGGGCTTCACCGGCCGCTATCTCGATAAGGAGACCGGCCTGTGGTTCTTCCGGGCGCGGTACTACTCGGGGAGCCTGGGACGGTTTGTGAGCAGGGATCCGTTGACGTACGTGGATGGCATGAATCAGTATGCGAGCTACTACGTTCCCAATTCACTTGATCCTACAGGAACTTCCGAAATGCCGGGGTATGCGGAATGTAAGCTGTGCGAAGAAGAGGGCGCTCCTTCTTCCAGTTCTTGCAATTTAGTGCTTGAGGGGTGGGTTGGGATTAGGAGAAAAGGAGGCAAGAAGTTTGTTGTAGTCAAGGTGAATGTCGAGGGTGACTGTACCGATAAAGATTGTCACTGCTGCCTTGTGGACGACGCAGACCTCAATCCCGCAGAGAGAAATCTTTTTACAAGTCCAGGGCGAAAGTACGCAAGATGCATCGGGCTGAATAAGAAAAATAAGGGCGGCGATTGTGTCAAGTCAGGATACAGATATGCCCATAGAAGAGTTCAACGGGATCAATAAACCAGGATGGAAGGATGGAGATCCCGTTCCTCCTCCTGCAATCCCACCGGCTCCGAACCCTCTCAATCCAGAGGCAGGAATGGGAGACTTTGGGCCCCTTCCCGCGCCAACCCCGACACCACCGATTTCAAATCCGCACCTGGATCCGAATGTTTGGACCCACTGAAGGAGCCCCGTGACACTCTACACCAAACTTGCGATCGTCCTCTTCCTTGCTTTCAGCGAGAAGGCCTGTGCCGAGGAGGTCGTTGCTGACGGCAAGGCCGTTTTCAATAAAGTCTACACGATAGTTTTTATTGATAATACATTTACCAAAGAAAACGTTTTAGAGCTTGTTGCGATGATCGATAAAGAGAGCAAGGAGAAATCATTGATTTATGGAAATATATTTGAGCCGGCAAATCGACAGGTAAGAACCACCATGGGTTATATGATTGCGGTGGACACTGAGTCTGCGCTGAAGTTTTACAGCCTTATGTTAGAAATGAGAAGAAAACGAGACCACCCAGCCGCTCACCATGGTGTTCCCTGAACCATCTCAAGAGCACGCCGTCCTACTGTCTAATGCGCTATTATTTTCGATGTTAGTTCCGCTTCCCCCTGGCCTACCGCAGCCTGATGTCCACGGCGCCGCCATCAGTCCCCACTGACCATCAAATCGCCGGGTAGTC
Organism: Planctomycetota bacterium; assembly: GCA_031425255.1. GTDB lineage: Bacteria > Planctomycetota > UBA11346 > UBA11346 > UBA11346 > BOG-1363. The sequence continues at coordinate 13,408 of JANPIY010000328.1, read as the reverse complement.
CAGCCGGCGGCATTGATGGGCGGCTGGCCAAGTCGCCCGCATACTGTTGTAGGCCCTGGGCATCTGAAAGTGGGGGGTGGCGGCGGGCCATGCCGCCCAGGTCAGCCCCATGTCAAGAATTGTTCAGCGCCACGCTACCGGGCTCGAACTGGTTACCCCAGCCGCTCGCGTCTGTGCCATGTAACCCACGCCGCAAAGCCAATGGCCTCGGCATGGATGAACGGATCGACCGTGCGGCGGGAGGTACCCGCAACGGCCCGTTGTGCCGCTAGAGGTCAAACTGGTCTGTCAGCAACTCGCCCAGTTCAGGGCTTAGATCCAAATCATCGGGTATCGAGTTCCGGGGCCTGGGGCCCTTGGCCTCGGCAAAGGCGCGGATGCGCGTCCGCTCATCCCGCCACAACGGTAGTGTCCGTCAAGTTTCGCAAATTCGACCAGCGGTGTGGCATGGGCGGGACGCCCATGCCACCGAGAGCTCAACTCGCCGTGCCGCCTACCACGCCGAGCGGCTGCAATCCTTTCCACAATTCACGGATGAAGTCCGGGACAGTGATCGGCATGCTGCCGTTCTCCACCGACCAGGCGCTGAGTTCGATGATGCAGCTCCAGGTGGCGGCGTCGTAGACCACGCTGTCGGGCGTGATGCCCTGTCTGATGCAGTCGAGGTGGCGCCAGTTCATCACGAAGTCCATGCCGCCATGGCCGGCGTTCTTGGCGAGTTCCTGGAGCCGGCGCCACAAGGGATGGGTGAACTTCTCGCGCATGGTCTTGAGATCCTGGTCAGCGAGCCAGCCGTGCGAGTTGCTGGCGGTCAGTCCGTGCGCCTTGGGATCGTTGAGCGCGAGGCGGGCTGGATAATTGAAGAACGTGCCGCCGGTTCCCGACAAGGCGTTGATGCGGCTGTAGGGGCGCGGGCTGATGACGTCGTGCTGGAGCATGATGGTGCGCCCGCGCGCGGTCTTGATCAGCGAGGTGTTCATGTCGCCGCAGACATACTTCTCGTTCGCGTGTTTGCCGCCGTGTTTGTCGCGCCACGCGCTCAGGCCGCGTTCGGGCGAGGACATCGAGACCAGGAAGTTGAACTGGTCGCCGCGGCCGATGCCCAGGTACTGCGCCACCGGACCGAGACCGTGCGTGGGGTAGAGGTTGCCGTCGTACTGCTTGTGGTATTCCCGCCGCCAGCCGCCCTCGCCCTCGAGATCATAGAGCTGGCCGCGCAGGTCGTGGATGTAGGCGCATTCCGCATGGGTCAGCTCGCCGAGCACGCCCTGGCGCGCGAGGTTCAGCACGAACAGCTCGTTCTCGCCGTAGCAGCAATTCTCCAGCATGACGCAGTGGCGCTGGGTGCGTTCGCTGGTGTCGACCACCTTCCAGCAATCCGCCATGGTGACCATCGCGGCGACCTCGACGAAGGCGTGTTTGCCGTGTTCCATCGCGCGGACCGCCATCGGCGCATGCCACTCCCACGGCGTGGCGATGTAGATCACGTCGATGTCGTCGCGCGCGCACAGGGCCTCCCAGGCATCCAGGCTGCCGCCGATGACCGCCGGTTTTGGCCGGCCGCTCTTGGCCACCTGGTCGGCCAGGCGTTGGGCCCGCTCGGTTTTCACGTCGCACAACGCCACGATCTCGGCGAAGTCGATTCCCAGGCAGTCGCGCATCAGGCTCGATCCGCGGCCACCGTTGCCGATGCAGGCGATGCGCACCTTGGCCCGTGGCGTGGTGGTGAGATCGTGGACGGGCTTCTGGCCCGCGGGGCGCGGCCGGGTCGCACCGAGGCCGGCCGGCAAAGTGATGCCGCCCGCGGTGGTGGTGGCGACCGCCGGTGAGGCAGCACCCGCGCGGGCCGGCGTGCCGCAACCGGTCATGGCGGCCAGCGAGGCGCCGATCCCGGCAAGGGTGGAGGTCTTCAGCAGATCACGGCGCGTGGATGGCATGGTTTGCTCCTGGGAGGGATGTTCACGGGGTGCTGAGGGACTGGTCATGGTGGTGGTGCAGGGTCGCCTGGGCTCATCCACGCTTGGCGAAGCCGCGTTCGATCTCTTCGAGGGTGCGACCCTTGGTCTCCGGCAGCACGAAGGCGGCGATCAGGAAATAGACCACGGTGGCGCCCGCCCACGCGAGGAACATGGCCGCATACCCATAGGCGCCCACCGTCGGCAGGAACACCGCCGCGATGCCGGTGGCGACTCCCTGGTTGAGCAGCAAGGCCACCCCCATGCCCACGGAGCGGATGCGGTTGGGCATCAGCTCGGACAGCGCCAGCCATACGCACACGCCTGGGCCGACGGCGAACGCGGCGATGTAGAGCATCAGGCAGCCCATCGCCAGCCAACCGGTGCTGGCGTCGGGCTGCGGTCCGCTGCGCGCGCGCACGATGGTGAGGGTGCCTTCCTTCGGCATCGGCAGGATGAGGCGCGGTTCCCGCGCCGATGAACTCACGCTCACCAGCTTGGCCCCGTCGCCGGCGTCATAGACCACCGTCAACCGGGTCGGCACGCCAGCCGTGTCCGTCACCATCCAGGCGAGCCCGCTGGCGGTCACCTGCGCGCGGACCTCGCCGGTGATGTCAGTCATGTGCGATTCGAAGCGGTGGAAGACCAGCGCGCACAGCAGCAGCGCGACGACGATGCCAGCGGTCCCGAGTTTGAGCAGGAAGGTGCGGCCCTTGCGATCAACCAGCACCAGCGCGACCACGGTGAATACCACGTTGACCACGGTGATGGCGAGGCCGGCGTTGGCCGCGTCGGCCTCGCCGAGACCGGCCTGGGCCATGATGATCACCACGTACTGCAGCAGCGAATTGATGCCGGTCGCCTGGTTGAGCGCCAGGATCGCGCAGGCGAGCAGGAAGGGGAGGACGTAGCGCCGCTGGAACCAGTGCTCGCCGACGGCGCCGGGAATGGGGGCGGCCAATGCGATGGCGGCGAGCTCGGCCGCGGCTTCAGCGGCCGGCAGCGAGCGGCTGAGGGCGGCGAGCGCCTCCTGCGGTCGTCCGCGCCGTTGCAGCCAGCGCGGCGATTCGGCGATGAAGAGGCAGCCCAACAGGAACAACACCCCAGGGACCGCCGCGGTGGCGAACATCAGCCGCCAGGCGAGATCGCGCGCCGTCGCCAACGCCGCCGCATCGGTCGAAGCCGCCATCGCCGACAGGTGGGCCGAGAACACCGCCCCGACGCCCATCGCCGCCATGATGCCGATGGTCAGCGCCAACTGGAAGATCGCCGTCCCACGACCGCGCACGCCGGCCGGCAGACACTCGGCGAGGTACAGCGGAATGACCACCGCGATCATGCCGGCCGAGAGGCCCTGCAGCAGCCGTCCGCTGAGCAACGGGATGAAACCGGTGGCGCCGCAGATGAGCGCGACGCTGACCAGGAAGAGCGCCGCGCTCAGGATGGCGATGGTGCGGCGGCCGAAGAGGTCGGCCAACGCCCCCGCCAGCACCGACGACACCGTGCCTCCCGCCAGCACGGCCGCGACGATGAGCGAGGTCTGCTGCTCGCTCAGCGCGATGCTCTGATCGAGGTAGAGCAGCGCGGCGCCGATGATTCCGAGATCATAGCCATAGAGCGCGCCGCCCATGCCGGAGATGATCAGCAGCAGGGATCGATAGCGGGGCGAGGGAGGTCATGGGATAGCCACGATCCGGGGTCCGGGGTTCGGAGTCCGGAGGAGAGCTTTTGTGCATTCACACCCACTCTCAGCGGTAACGGTCAGCGGTGATGATGACCAGGCCAGATACCGTGGTGTATCCTCGGCGTGGTCGATGCGGTAGCGGTTGACTCGCCAGCGTGGGTCGGGTGTCGGTGGCGCCGCCAGCGACCGCGATCGGACAGCGAGTTCTTCCGTCGTAACGATCATGGCATTTGCAGCGCGGTGGCGCCGGGGCCGGGAGTGATGCGATGGAGATGGGCGCCGTCGGCATGTTGCGGGAAAAGCCGGCGGTAGGCGCTGAGCCAGGCATCCGCCCGATCGCCGCCACGCGGGAACGCGGCCCATACCGCGCCTCCGAAACCAGCCCCGAAGGCGGATGCGGCCACCGCGCCCTGGTCCTTGGCCAAGGCGACCAGCGCGATGGTTTCCGGCACCTGGTTGAGCAGATGGGTCTCCGCCAGCGCCTGCGACCGCGCGGTCAGCGCGCCGAAGCGGCTCACGTCGCCAGCTTCCAGGGCGATGACCGCCGCGGGAATGATCTCGGTGGTTTCGATCACGGTCTGCTCCGCGCGCCGACGCAGATCCGGATCCGCGATGGCGGCCAGGATGGTCCGTGCGTCGCAGGAGAGGATCGCCGCGCCGATCGACGCGTCGTCGCGGCCGCTGGCGTGGTTCCAGGCGGTGACGGCCGCGCGTGCCCGCTCGGCCACGCGGTTGAACAGGCCGCGCGCGGCGGCGCTCTTTTCCGCCAGTACGCCGCTGACGCCGACCGTCAGCACCAGGTCCTCTGGCCAAACCACCGTGCCGACCCGCTGAAAGGGCGCGAACGACCACTGGTTCAAGCGCCCGGCGCGCGACAACAGGATGGCCGCGTGGTCCTGCGACCCGCCGCTGGTGCCGACCCCGGCCTCGCCGACGAACTGGCGGTAGCCAGCCCCGTTCTCGTGACATCCCAGGTACGGGACCAGGTCCTCGTCGCTGGTCAGCGCGCGATACTCCTGGCGTCCGCGCAGATCGTTGGCAGCGCTGAGGGCGAGGTGTACCGCGATCACCAGGGCTGACGACGAGCTCATGCCTGACGCTGCCGGCAGGTTGGCCGCGATGGCCAGGTCGATGCCGGTGGCCAGTCCTGGGAAGTGCCGGGCCAGGCGCCGGGCGACGGCGGCGACGTAGGTGCTCATGCCACCAGTGCCGGCGGCGTCGATGCTCAGCGGCACCTTGACCACCTGGCCGGCGCTGCGCACCCGCACCACCGCGTCGCTGCGCGGGCGTCCTACGGCGACCAGCCCGACATCGGTCGCGCAGTTGAGCACGTTCCCACCGGCGTAGTCGGTGTGTTTGCCGAGCACCTCGATGCGGCCGGGAACCCACCACCCCCACCTCGGCTCGCCGGCCAGCGCCGCCCGCGCCTGGCCTAGCAGGGACGCCGCCCTGGTGGTCGCCGTCGGTCCGAGCCCGAGCGCATGGACGACGGCCAGATCGGAGGTCCCGACGGCGTTCATGGCAGCGACGCCGGGCGGAAGGTGATGGTCGAGCAGCGCAGGATCATACGCGAGACCGTACGGACGAGGGATACCCGCTGCGCACCCGGCTCTGCTCCTCAACGAACATCCTTCCGGTGCGTACGAGACATATTGCAGGAACCTATGGACCCGACCTTTCGACGTTGGTGGCGCCTGATCGATGACCTCCCAGGGAAGTTGTCGCAGGTGACGTTGTGGAACGATGGACCGTCGCCGCCGCTGATCGGCGATGGCCACCTGCATGTGACGCCGACCTCGGTGGTGTGCCTGGATGGCGTGGTGCGCATCGTCGCCCTGGGTCGGACCATCGATCTGCAGCCGGGACAGGCGCTGATCCTGGGGCCCGGCGTATGGCATCGCCATGAGCTGCTGCGGCGCGGCAGCATCTGGTTCGGCCAGGGTTTCCTGCCCGCCTGCAGCGACGTGCTGATCGGTGATCCCGATCGTGAATGGCGTGGACGGCTGCCGAGCCAGCCCAGCCGGCGCCTGATGGAATCGGCGCTCGCCGCGCCGGACGAGCAGAGCCGGCGCGCGACCTTCGGCGATCTGGTGAAGCAGATGCTCAGCGAGTCGGTCGATGACCTGCCGTTCGCGAATCCGGCGCTGCAGCGCATGATCAACCGGCTGTGGTCGAACCTCCATCGCGGCGTCTCGGTCGAGGACCTCATCCGCGCCAGCAGCCTGTCACGGGCGCAGGCCTACCGCATCTTCACCGAGGGTTACGGCGTGCCGCCCAAAGACGCCATCGCCACCGCGCGCCTGTGGTTGGCGGAGGGCCTGCTCAAGAACGGACTGAGCATCGCCGCGGTCGCCGATCGCTGCGGCTTCCCCAGTTCAGATACCTTCGCGCGGGCCTGGAAACGCGCCTATGGTGAGCCGCCGAGCAAGATGCGGCGCTGAAACGGCGCTGTCGCGGTTTTCCCATACCGGGGCAATGCGGAGTGTGGGGTCGAAGGAAATGCTTTTGAACCGACAAAGAAGAATCGGCCGCAGAGACGCGGAGGCGCAGAGGAAAGGCAAAGCGGGGGTCTTCTTCGTCTCTGCGTCTCTGCGACTCTGCGGCCAAATCGCTCAACGTCATAGCATTGGGGTTGACGCCATGCGCTCATAACCGCACGGGTCATCAGCGGAGGGAACCGTTTTCAGCGTGAGCGCACTCTCGTCGCGATCTCAGAAGTCAGCGTTGCGTCGATGGGTGAACGGAAAACTGCGCACAATGGTGACGATCAGCGCCGAGGCGCGGTAGCCGTTCTGCTCCAGCGCCTGCAGCGCCTCCCGCAACACGCATTCGTCGTCGCGCTGAAGGCCGCGCCCGAGCGCGTAGATCAGCATCGCCTCACTCATGCCGCGGAGGAAGGTGGCTTTGCGTGCCAGCAGGATGCGCTTCATCTCGACCGGGCCATTGAAGCTCTCACCGCTGGGCAGCTTGCCCGAGGCGTCGATCGGCTTGCCTTCCTGGGTCTCGGTCCAGCGCCCGATGGCGTCGTAATTCTCCAGCCCGAAACCCAGGGGATCGGTCTTGGCATGGCACGAGGCGCATTCGGGATTGCGACGATGCATCTCCAGTTTTTCACGCAGCGTTCTGGGCGCGTCGTCGGCCTTGCCCTCGGGCAGTGGCGGCACGTCGGGCGGCGGTGGCGGCGGGGGTTCGCCCAGGATGGTGCCCAAGACGTAATTCCCGCGCCGCGGGATGTTGGTGCGTCCCGGGTCGGCGGTGAGGGTGAGCACCGCCGCCATGGTCACCACGCCACCCCGACGCCGGTCGCTCAGGGCGACGCGCTGCATGCGTTCGCCGCGGATCCCGTCGATGCCATAGTGGCGGGCGAGTTCCTCGTTGAGGTAGGTGTGGTTGGCGTCCAGCAGTTCGAGCACGGAGCGATCGGCGCTGAAGAGGTCGCCGATGAAGAGGTAGGCCTCCTCGCGCATCGCCACGCGCAGGCTCGGCGTGAAGCCCGGGAAACGTTTGGCGTCCGGCTGGTGGGCTTCGAGGTCGCGTACCTGCAGCCACTGCCCGGCGAAGTTCTCGGCCAGGGCGCGGCTGCGCGGATCCTTGAGCATGCGCCGCGCCTGCTGTTCAAGCACCGCGGGGACCTGCAGGCGGTGGTCCGCCGCCAGGGCGAGCAGCTCGCCATCGGGCGGGCCCGACCACAGGAAGTAGCTCAGCCGCGAAGCGAGGTCGTAGGACGACACCCGGTAGGGGCCATCCGCGGCGGGATCGTTCTCCTCGATCCGCATGAGGAAGCGCGGCGAGATCAGGATCGCCTGCAGGGCCGCGCGCACGCTCAGATTGAACGGGCGCTTGGCTACGATCGCCAGGTCGTAGATCGCCAGCAGCTGGTCGAGGTGCGCAGCCTCGATCGGTTTGCGGTAGGCGCGTGTGGCAAAGGCGCCGATGACCTCGCGCGCGGCTGCCCGCGGCGTGACGCCCTCCCGGGGTTGACTGATGAAGATCGCCGCCACCGCCTTGCGATCCTTGAACACCGCGTCGAGCACGCGCGTGGCGGCGTCATAGTACTGCTCGACCTGCACCGGGCTGACGGTGAGGGCATCGCTGATGGTGTCGAAGCCATGGCTGGAGCCGTCGGGTGAGAACTGTTCCCCAGGTGAGAGCTCCAGGCCGAAGAGCGCGCGGATGGTCAGGTCGTACTCGACGCGGTTCAGCCGGCGCACCGCCGGCCGGCCGGGATCCTTGCGCTGGTCGCAGTCGATGGTGGTGAGCGTGCGCTCGATGAAATTCGCCAGGAGGAGCCGCTCGGCCGCCGTCGGTTGTTTGGCCTTCGCCGGTGGCATCTCACCATCGCGCAACGCTTTCAGGGCCGCCATCCAGGTCTTGCGATGCTCGGCCACCAGGCGCGGGTTCTCGTCCTGTTCGAGGTTGGTGTCGCCCTTGTGCTTGTCGGCGTTGTGGCAGGGGTAGCAGTAGCGACCGAGCAGCGGCACGACGCTGCGGTCGAAGGAATAGGGATCGACCTTCTCTTCGCCCGCGCGCAGCTGCAGCGCGAATGCGATCAACAACGAGATTGCCGCCAGTCGAAGGCAGACCGCGTGCAGGGTGGCAACATTCGCCACGGAGCGCTCAGAACACACCACGTGGAGAGGTTGTTCCGCTCCTGTCTTCCTCTGTGCGCTCTGTGCGCTCCGTGGTGAATATCTCTCCGGCAGTCGGCAGTCCCGATGAGACGTCATTGGAGCGCCAACCGTCCCGTGCTGTCGCCGAACTTCTCCAGCGGCAGCCCGGCCATCGCCATCATGTCGAGATAGAGATTGCACACCGGCGTCTTCTTGCCGAGGGCGAGGTGCGCGCCGCGCTTGATCCTGCCGCCAGCGCCGCCGGCCAGCAGGATCGGCAGGTCATCATGGTTGTGGCGGTCGCCGTCGCTGATGCCCGAGCCGTACAGCAGCGCGACGTTGTCGAGCAGGGTGCCATCGCCCTCGGTGAGCTTGGCCATGTTGCCGAGCATGCGCGCGAACAGCGTCAGGTGGTGGAGGTTGATCTTCGCCAGCGCCTCGAGGTTCTCGGCCTTCTTGCTATGGTGCGACAACGAGTGGTGCGCGCCCGGCGCACCGATCTCGGGATAGGCGCGACCGGATTTCTCGAAGCTGAACATGAAGGTGCCGATGCGCGTGGTGTCGGTCCAGAAGGCCATCACCAGGATGTCGAGCATGAGGTTGACGTGGTCGGCATAGACCGCCGGTCGCCCAGCCCGGTTGGGGATCATCAGCTCGGGCGGCGTGCCCGCGCCCGGCGTCCGGGCCTTGGCCGCGGTGGGCGGTTGCGCAGCCTCGTCCTTCGCCACGTCCTTCGCTACCAAGTCGAGCCGGCGCTCGAGGCCGCGGATGCCTTCGAGGTAGCCCTCCATCTTGCCGCGGTCGTTCGAGCCCAGACCGCCCATCAGGCGGCGGGCGTCCGCGCGCACCAGGTCGAGGATGCTGGCGCCGACGCGGTCATCCGGCGAGGTCTTGGTCGCCTTGGGCTGAGCCACCCTTGGCGGTTTGTCCCACGTCGGTGCGCGCAGCTCGCGACCCTGGAACAGGCGGTCGAAGAGTTCCTTGGGCGTCATCTCCAGCGCCGCCGGCGTGGTCTGGGTGAGCCACGACATGTGCGACATGTAGGTGCCGCTGTAGCCGTGGTCGCCACGGTGCCCAGGGTCGATGCCGAGGGTGAGCGCTCCGATCGGCGTCTGCTCGCCGATCTGGCGGGCGGCCACCTGATCGATCGACGGTCCACCGACTTCGGGCTCCTCCGAATGTTTGCAGGGGATGCCGGTCAGGAAGCTGCCGCCACTGGACTCGTGCTGGCCTTCCTTGCCCTGGCAGTGGTCGGCGGCGAGGTCGGAGAGCACCAGCACGCGGTCACGTACCGGCTCCAGCGGCTTGAGGAGCTCCGGCAGCGCGAAGGTGGTGCCGGTGGCGGCCGGGCGCCACTTCTCCATCACCACACCCTGCGGTACGTAGAACCAGCCCAGGCGCACCGGCGGCTTGACCTTGGCGCGGCCGCGCGGGGGATCGCCCGGGATCATCGCATCGAGCAGCGGCAAGGCGATGCAGGCGCTGGCGCTGTGCAGGAAGGTGCGGCGAGGCAGGAGCCAGGGGGGAGCCATGGGAACTTTCTCCAGGGACTATTCGCGGTTCTCTGCCGCCAATTCCAGATTCATCGCAAGCAGTTGGTGAGCGTGGCCTTGCGCGTCCTCAGCCCGCGTCATTCGCGGCGCGGATCACGGGCGACCAGGGTTGGGAAGTACCAGCAGTAGGTGGCTTGCGGCGGATCAGCTCCGGTCACCAGGCGTGCAGCCGCCGGGCTGCGCCACGGCCCTGGGCCAGCGAGGGCGCGCAGGAAGAAGCGCTGCTGGGTCCACGTCTGCTGCGAGCCGGCGAGGTGGTCGAGGAAGCAGGTGACCGCGTCATTCCAGGCGGGCGGCGGCGGCGTGACGTCGCCGCCGGCGATGCGCCCGATATCGGCGGCCAGCAGCAGGTGGCTGAGGGCCTGGAACAGGCTCTCGTCATCCTGCTCGGCCATCGCCATGCGCGTCCTGAGCTGCGCCAGCGGCGCCGGTGCGAAGTTGGTACTGATGTCGCGACGCACCTCGCCCATCAGCGCGATCACCGTGGCCTGATCGCCGCGCCAGGCCGCGATCGACAGCGCCGCCACCAGCCCGCGATGGCGCCAGGCGGTCCCGTCGGTGCGCAGCGAACGTTCGGCGCGCGGCTGCAGCTCGCGCAGGATCCAGCGTGCGATCAGCGCATCGTCCTCCCCGCTCCAGCCGGGCAGGCCACGCAGCAGGTCGGCAGCCTGCAGCCCATACACCGTCAGCATGTCGCAGCCGACGATGTCGGCATGGTCGCCGGTGAGGACGATGGTGGTCAACGCCTGCAAGCGTTCGCGCGCCACCGCCTGCACCCGCTGGTCGCCGTCGAGGCGCGCGCTCAGGCTGAGACCGAGCAGTGCCTGGGTCAGTTGATAGAGCACACGGCGCGCTTCATGGTGGCCGGCATTGGTCGGGCGGTTGGCCGGCACGTCGAGGATCGCCGGTGCCGGCGTGGTGTCCGCCAGCCAAGCCGGCACCTGCGCGCGCAGCGCGGCATGCGAGGAGGCCCATGGCTCGCGGCCGGCGGCGATGGCGCGCGACAGCGCCGCGAGGTGGTCGACGTCGAACACGATCGCCCGCGGCAGCGGCAGGCGCGCGGCCTCGACCTCCTGGCCCGCGCCCACCAGCGACCACACGCTGTCACTGGCGCGTTGCAGGCGCACCAGACCATCGCTGACCGCCAGGCGGCTGCGGCCTTCCGCCACGGTGATGGCGAAGGCTGTACCGATCACGCGGACGCTAGCGTCGGGGCAGACCACCTCGAGCGGATGCTCGGCGTCGCGGTGCGCCGCCAACACGCGCAGCTCACCGTGTGCCAGCCGTACCCGTTGGCCGGGGCCGGGCAGACGCGTGATCATGCCTGAAGCCGAGAGGACCATGCGCGTCCCATCCGCCCACCCCAGGGTGACACTGGCCTCCGACGCGACGGCGAGTTCGCCACCGATGGCCAGACGGTCGCCCCGCGTGGCCATCAGGCCGCCCTCGCGCCGCACCTCGCCGTGGACCTCGACCAGCTCTGGCGCCTGCGCATCGATGGGTGCGAACGGCTGGCGCAGCGCGTCCCATAGGATCGGCGTCAGCAGCGCCAGCAGCAGGGCCGCCGCCGCCAGGCCCCCCCAGCGCCGCACCTGCGACCACCGGCGGCGGCGGTCGACGCGCGCCAGGACGGCGTGTACCGCGGCGTGACGCTGCGATGGTCGCCACGCGTCGAGCATGCGCCGGGTGCGCTCGCGCAGCAGGGCGGGATCCTCGGGGCGCAGCGCGGTACGACAGATCACGTGGTCGCGCGTCGCTTGCAGCAGCGTGCTGACGGCGGCCGGCTCGGCCTGGAGGTGGGCGCGCAGTTCACCGGCCTCCGCCGCGCTCAGCTCGCCGTCGAGCAGCAGGTCGCCGAGTTCCTGAAAGCGGCGTTCGTCCATCATGAGATCGCCTGTTCGGCACACTGGCGGAGGTCGCGCCGTACCACGAAGAGGATCTTGGCGATGGCGGCACGGCTCTGCTTGAACTGCTGGGCGAGGCGGCCGAGCGGTACGTCTTCGATGAAGCGCCGTTCGGCGATCTGGCGCGTGCGTGGCGACAGCCGCTCGAAGCACCGGCGCAGGCGCGCAAGGAGCGCGCTCTGCTCGTCGGCGTGCTGTTCGGCGCGCTCGAGGTCGGTCTGCGCCGCGCTGGCGAGCAGGCCTTCGATGACCTCGAGGTCGCTGCCGGTCAGGCGCGCGCGCCGGGTCAGCTCCTGGCGCAGCAGATTGCGGGCGATGCCCTTGAGCCAGCCGGCGAAGGTCGCGCGCGGTTCGTAGGTGGCCAGGCGCTCGAAGGCGGTGACGAAGGTGGCCTGGATGATCTCGTCCATCACGTCCGGGGTCGGCGCATGGAAGGCGAGGAAGCCGGCGAGCTGGGGATAGAGCCCGACCACCACCGCGGCGAAGGCATCACGATCGCCGCCCTGGGCGGTGACCACCAGGCGGTCGATGGCGTGCGCATCCAGGATCATGGTCCTACTCCAGCGGCAGCGGCGGTTCACGCCAGGATGGGATCACCGCACCTGCACTGCCAGGACCATTCAGCGGCGCGCGGCCACGGTTCCGGATCCTTCGTAGGCGTCATGAGGCCAATCGTTTGCGACCCCGTAGCGGAGCCGAACAGCAGCTGTGGTGCCGGCCGGCTCACAGCCGGATGTGATGATCGGCGAGGGCCGCCCGCACCGCGGCGATGTCGTCGCGGCTGGAGAGGTCGAGCACCGGCTCGAAGCGTTCGACCACGCGGTAGCGCACGCCGTCGTGTTGCGAGCGCGCCACCGCATCCGGCAGTTCGAGTTCGCCGCGCGGGCTCGGCGCGATCGCCGCGCAGGCGGCGAAGATGCGTTCATCGAAGGCCCAGCAGTTCATGCTCAGCAGGGGGTCCACGCCGAGCGCGGCGAGCTGGCCGGCAGCGGGCTTCTCGGTGATGCGCGCGAGGAAGCCCTTGGCGTCGACGCTGATGGCGGCGAAGCGTGCCACCCGTTCGGCGGGGATGTTGCCGGTGAGCAGGCCCGAGCGGCGGAACCCGACCAGCCCAGGGCCACCGAGCGCAGCCAACGGCGTCAGCGCTGCCGCCGGATAGAGGTTGTCGCTGTTGATGACCAGGAACGGTCGCCCGGCGACCGCGTCCCGCGCTGCTGCCACCGCATCGGCGGTGCCGCGCGGCTGAGCCTGCACGGCGAAGGCGAGCCGGACCCGCGTCGTCGGCAGCGTCGCATAGTAGTCGTGCAGATCCCGGTGCTCCGGTCCGATGACCAGCGCCACCTCACGGATGCCGGCCTCGGCGAGGTCATGCAACACGTGATCGAGGAACGGTCGCCCGATCGGGATCAGCGCCTTCACCCCGGTGTCCGCCACCGCCGCCGCGGCCGCATCGAGTCCAGTTCCGGAGGATGCCGCGCGCATGCGCGTCCCCAGCCCCCGCGCCAGGATCACCGCCGTGGTGATGGTGCTCATGCCTGCACCGGGCGCTCGACGCTGCTGTTTATTCCAACCATGTCTTTCGGCTCGGCGGCGTTTCGTGTGGGTCTCATCCCTACCCTCCTCGCAAGAACGGCAGTTCCAACCGCAGAGGCCGCAGAGGGCGCAGAGCTGGGACTTCTCACCTCTGCGGCCTCTGCGGCCT
>JANPIY010000327.1:0-2568 GCA_031425255.1 Planctomycetota bacterium | reverse complement strand
CCAGCAGACCATGGAACGCGCCGCCCAGAGCACGGGGGTCGAATGACTCCGATCGCAATTCAACCGCAGAGTCCCTTGGCGGCTTGGCCGCTTCTGGCTGATCGGCAACCGCGTCCCTCGATGGCCACCGATCTCCTGGAGGGAGATGATATTTGCCACAGAGCTCACAGAGCGCACGGAGGTGACCAGTTCTTCTCTGTGCGCTCCGTGAGCTCTGTGGTGAATACCGGTTGTCGGTCGCCGTTGAGGAAGTTGCCTAGAAAGGCGCAGAGGCGGGAAAGGGCAAGGCCAGCCGGCCTGCCTCCCCCGGATTCACAACGAAGTGCCTTCCTCTGCGCCCTCTGCGCCCTCTGCGGTTAATTGTTTTCTCTCGTCCGACCCCAGCGAATCCATCAGGACAGCCCATGAGCATCATCATCAAGAACGTCAGCAAGCGCTTCAAGAATTTCACTGCGCTGGATGACGTCAGCATCGAGATCCCGCATGGCCAACTGGTCGGACTGCTGGGGCCGTCGGGCTCGGGCAAGACCACGCTGCTGCGCATCATCGCCGGCCTCGAGCAGCCGGACAGCGGCTCGGTGCTGTTCCATGGCAAGGACCAGACCAGCACCAACGTCGCCAAGCGGAAGGTCGGCTTCGTCTTCCAGCACTACGCTCTATTCCGCCACATGACCATCTTCGACAACATCGCCTTCGGCCTGACCGTGCGCCCGGCGGCGGATCGCCCCTCGCGCGAGGAGATCCGCGAACGCGTCGACAAGCTGCTGAAGATGGTGCAGCTCGAATGGTGCGCTGGTCGTTACCCGCATCAGCTCTCCGGTGGTCAGCGTCAGCGTATCGCCCTTGCGCGTGCCCTGGCGGTCGAGCCGCAGGTCCTGTTGCTCGACGAACCCTTCGGCGCCCTCGATGCCAAGGTGCGGGCTGAACTGCGGCGCTGGCTGCGCCGTCTGCACGACGACACCGGCATCACCAGCGTCTTCGTCACCCACGATCAGGAGGAGGCCCTGGAGGTGAGCGACCGCGTGGTGGTGATCAACCAGGGCAAGGTCGAACAGGAGGGCTCACCCGAAGAGGTCTATCACCGGCCGCTGACGCCCTTCGTGCACCACTTCCTGGGCCTGGTGAACGTTTTCCACGGTCGCGTCGACGAAGGCCAGGCGCAGCTCGCCGGCGTCTCGCTGCCGATCGGCGAATGGAATCACGGCGAGCACGCCGTGGCCTATGTGCGGCCCCACGACATCGAGGTCAGCCGCGTGCCCAACGCGGTCTGCCACGCCAGCGCGGTGGTCACCCAGATCAACGCGGTCGGCCCGCTGGTGCGCATCGAGCTCGAACGCCGCGATGCCGGCGATGCGCGCCACGAACGCATCGACGCGCACATCGCCCGCTCGCGCCACCAGGAGCTGGAACTCAAGGTCGGCGACGCGGTGTACTTCGGCTTCATCGACTTCCAGATCTATCCCCGCCCGGCCACGCCGCAGGCGGCGCCCACCGCAATCTGACTGGCGAGACTGTCCATTGAGCGCGAAGGCAGAGACAGGAAGGCATAGCCACAGAGCCCACAGAGAGCACAGAGGAGAAGAACTGCCCGACTCTGTGCTCTCTGTGGGCTCTGTGGCTGGCTGTTCCTCTCCTAGGCCTGCGACGAGCCTCAGCTGAGCATCGATAATCCGTACCACCACCCGACGGCACGCGCCGAGGGCATCCCCCGAGGAAGCCCATCATGCCCATCATCGCCGGACCCCAGCAGCCTGCCCAATGGATCCTCGAGGCCGACGGCATCTTCGTCGTCACGGCCGCCGATGCCGCCCGTCAGGACATCCGTCCGCTCAAGGTGCTGCTCATCGATCTGATGCCCGAGGCCATCGGGCTGCGTGTGCAGCTCAAACGCCTGCTCGCCAATACGCCCTTGCAGATCGATCTGACGGTGGTGTCGCTGGAAGGGGGAGCGCCGGTCGAAGATGGTTCGCCACGCTCGTTCAGCGAGGTCGCCGCCTCCCGCTTTGATGGCCTGCTGGTGTCGCACCTGGACGCGGGCGAACGCGCGCTGCATCAGGTGCCGTGCTGGGATGAGCTGCGCGACGTCCTCGACTGGAGCCAGGATCACGTGCACGCCGCGATGTTCCTGGGCTGGAGCGCCTTCGCCGCGCTCGATCATTTCTACGCGATCCCTGCGGTCGCCACCCCGCGTCCGCTGGTGGGCGTCCAGCGGCACCGTCTGCAGCGGCGGCAGTCCTACCTGCTGCGCGGCAGCGACGATGGCTTCGATGTGCCGGTGAGCCGCAACCACACCATCGATCCTGCGGCGCTGGCGGGTTCGCCGTGGCTGGAGGTCCTGGCCGATGCGCCGGAGAGCGGCCCGTATCTGGTGCGCAACCGCAGCCGTCGCCAGGTCTTCGTCACCAACCAACCGCATTACGAACCCGGGCACCTGCTGCTGGATGGCCGCAATCGGCCAGGGCAGGGCGACGCCGCCGCCGCCACCCTGCCCGAATGCACCTGGCGTTCACACGCGCAGCTGCTGTTCGCCAACTGGCTCAACTACTACGTCTACCAGACCTCGCCCTA
>JANPIY010000326.1:0-2001 GCA_031425255.1 Planctomycetota bacterium | reverse complement strand
CAAGGCCACACTCCACAGCACGGAAGCCCTGGCCTACCTGACCGGCCCGTCTCGTGGCCTGTCCGTCACGACGATCCGGGCCGATCGGCTTGGCTGGACGCCTCGGGCGGACGGGGTGCCCTGGAACCCGCCGGGCGTGGTCATCCCGTGGTGCTTGGGGGACCGGCTGGCTCTGGTCAAGGTCCGGCCTCCCGAGACATGGCGCGAGAGATACCGACGACGGTTCCCTGATCGCGAGCAACCGCCGAAGTACATCGAAGCCTTTGGAGCTCCGAGCCGTCTCGTCTGTTATCCCGGCCCCGCGACGGTCCGGCCCGGTCGCCCCCTGATGGTGGTGGAGGGGGAATTCCACGACCTGGCCCTCGGGGAGGCCCTTGGCGACCTGGCCACCGTGGTCACGCTCGGTAGAGCTTGGACGGACTTACCCGCCTCCCTGATCGCCCGGTTCCTGGCCGCGAGCCGTTGGTTCGTCGCCACCGATTCGTACGGGGCCGGGCACAAGTCCGCCGCGAAGTGGGACGCCTAGCCCCACGTCGTTCAGAGATTCCTGGACGGGGTGCGTGATTTGAAGGGTGCGACGATCGACAAGCTGGCCGCCGCTGGTATCTCCTACGCAACCGAAGACGGTGTGGCCGACTTCCATTCGCCAAGGGCCTACTTTGCGTCCGCCCTCGTCCGAGCGGGAGCCTCCATCAAGGCACTCCAAACCCTGGCCCGTCCACCAAACCCCAAACAACGCTGGCCCCCTACGCCAAGGTCTCCGTCCGCGACCTGAGGGGGGCGGTCGAATCCCTTCCTAACCCAAGGCCCTCGGAACCACGCCCCGGGGCGATGGCCGCGACGGGAACGCATAGACGCATCGGAATGCAGTTTAACCTTCCCTTGCCCTACGTGGGGAAGGAGGTACACGGGAATTGTCGGACGCTTGCGGATCGCCTGGCTTGACCGGGGCAAGCTCAGGGAATGACGAAACTCCCGAAGCCTCATGTTCTGAGGAGCTTGGGCGTGTCTGTGCGGCTCTAGGCGGTTCACTAACGGAGAGGGGGGGATTCGAACCCCCGGAACGGATTTCTCCGTTCAACGGTTTAGCAAACCGTCGCTTTCGACCACTCAGCCACCTCTCCTGTTGGTCGAGACTTGCCGCTCGACTTCTTATCTCGATGAATTTACCAGGCCGGTTGAGATCCGTCAATCGGGCGTGACCCGCGAGGGCATTGGGTGAGCGTTCGGTGAGGGACGAGGGGCTTGTTGCTCCTGGGTTGAGGTGCTGGATCGCTACTTTTGCGATGGTTGTAGCGGTCCGGTAGAATGCTAAGCTCATTAAATTGCGGAGGGGAGGTGGCATGGGCATCACCTGGGATGATAATTGCGTGCAATCACCCATGGTCGCTTGACTTCATGCGTGGTACCAGGCGATGCTTTGTCAAGCCGACGCTTACCCCAGGCGAGGAAAGGGAGAGGTGTGGTGATGTTGGTGCAGGTCCCGCGATTCGAGCCTCATCCGTTTTTGCGAAGCGGGCACTGGCAGACGATCGTTGGGCGGTATCTGCCGGGGGTGGCGGCCTCGCCGTTGTCTCGGGATCGCGACATCATGCTTGGGGATGGCGATGCTCTGCGGGTGGCGGACGCGGTGCCCGAGGGCTGGCGGGCGGGGATGCCGATCGTGGTCCTCGTTCATGGGCTGGCGGGTAGCTCGTTGTCGCCCTATGTGGTACGCATTGCGAATCGCCTCTTGCGGATGAAGATTCGTCCCGTGCGCATGAACTTGCGTGGGGCGGGGGATGGGTTTGGGCTTGCCAGGAAGGCCTATCATGCGGGCCGGACGGGCGACCTTCGGGCGGTGGTGGAGACGTTCGCGGCGGAGGTACCCGGGTCGCCGATCGCCCTCATGGGCTTTTCGCTGGGCGGGGCGCTCACGCTGAAGCTTGGGGCCGAGGCCGTGAAGCAACCCGTGGCGGGGCTGGATTGCCTGCTCGCGGCGAACCCTCCGCTGGATCTCTC
>JANPIY010000325.1:0-10744 GCA_031425255.1 Planctomycetota bacterium | reverse complement strand
GCCATCTGCGGAAGCAGGCCGAGCCGGCGATAGATGCGTTCGAGGTTGGCGAGGTAGAAGTCCTGCAGCACCGCCGGGGTCTGCGGCGAACGGCTGAGCAGGACGGCGATCGATTGGCAGAACCGGGCCTCCTCGATGTCGCCGGTGGCGAAGTGGTAGAGTCCGGCGTCATCGTAGAGTTCGCAGGCGCTGGCACGATCGAGCAGGTCGGTGCGCGATGACGCCAGGGCCTGCTGGATGCAGATCAGGGCGGCTTGGCGGTCACCACCTTGGTAACTGCATTGCGCATCGAAGATGAGCGCCTTGGTCATCGCACCGGGCGGGGTGCGGGTGCAGCCGCTCGACCCCAGCACGGCCATGACCAGGAGTGCGAGAACACCGCGATGGCGACTTCGCCTTGCGCGCAGCGCGCTCACTCGTTGGCGGCTTTGATGGCGGCGATCACCTCGCCGGTGATGTCCACCACCTTGAGCTCGTTGAGGACGATCGGCGATGAACTCGAACCGCTGTTCTGGTTGGAGGTGTCGACGATCAGGGAGTACCTGCCCTTGTAGGTGGTGGTCAGGAAATCCTTGACCACCGCCGAGGAATCCTGGCGGCTACGGTTGCTGCTACCGCTGTTGCTGGACAGGCTCTGCAACTGCTGGGTCTTGCTCAGGTTGAACTGGATGTCCTTGTTGACGTGCTGCAGTTCGATCTCGTCCTTCGCCTCCACCACCCGCTTCCTCAGTTCAGCACGCTGAGCTTTGAGCAGCTTGATGGTCTCGAGCGCTTCCTTGTCCATGCCGATCTGGCTCCACACCTCGTAGCCGATGCTATTGACCACCAGCGAGACGTTGATGGTCGCCATCGGCTTGGGATCCTCACCATGCGCCAAGCCGGTCAGCACCAGCAGCGAAAGCAGGAGGAAGCAGCGGGTCGGACGCAGGGACATGGAGGATCCTTTCGGAAGCGGTGGAGATGATGGTAATGACGCGTGGCCCGCATGGTCGAGGAGTGTGCGGACTGGTGGCGGCGGAGCGCGCGCATCCTTGCTGCCCGGATCGCGACGGCAAGCGTAGCTGGACCTGGGAGTCCGGGCGACACTACGCGCGAGGAGATGGCGCCGAAGCCAGGTGCTGTCCCCCTGGTCACAGGACCACAGGATCGGATTGAAAGATCGGGTCTGGCGCCGTATCTTACGCGCCATGACTACACCCACCACGCTCGCAACCATCCTCCTGGGCGCCACCCTGCTGCCGACGAGCGCATTCGCGGAGACCGTGCGCGCCATTCCCGCCGACCACTTCGTCGAGAGCATCGGCGTCAACATCCACACCCATTACCAGGGCACCGTCTACGACCATGCCAGCAACCTCAAGGCCGCCCTGCAGAAGCTCGGTGTACGCCACGTACGCGACGGCCTGGTCGACTCGCAATGGCCGGTCTACTTCGAGCGCCTCAACGACCTCGGCCGCGCGGGCATCCATGCCACCCTCATCACCGGCTTCCCGGTCGAGCGGGTGCTGGCGGTGGCGACCAAGCTCACCGATGCCATTGAAGCCTTCGAGGGACCGAACGAGGTGAACCTCAACCAGTGGACGCCGGAACGTGCGAGCCAGTACCAGAAGGATCTGTGGACCACCATCCGGGCTGATGCCGCGTGGGCGAAACATCCGATCCTATGCCTGTCGGTCACCGACTACGACTATGGCGCCAAACTGGGCGACCTCGCCGGCTACGCCGACTACGGCAACATCCACCCCTACCCCGGCGGTTGGGAACCCGAGAACGGTGCCGCCTGGATGAAGGCCGACCTGCCCACCGCATTGGCGGGTGGACGGCGTTTCACCGGCGACCGCCCGCTGATCATCACCGAGACCGGTTACACCACCCATAAGGCCAAGGCCGGCCACGTGGCGGTGACCCCGGAGATGGCTGGGATCTATCTGCCGCGTCTGCTGATGCATGCCTACACCAGCGGAGTGCAACGGACCTTCCTCTACGAGCTCTTCGACCTGCACGGCAACCCGCAGGAGCCGGAGGACAATTTCGGACTGGTGCGGACCGACGGGGTCACCTTCAAGCCGGCCGGGACGGCGATGGCCAACCTCATCGGCATCCTGCGCGATCCCGGTCCCACCTTCGTGCCGACCACGCTGGATCTCACGCTCAGCGAACCCAAAGCCCGCAGCGTGCTGTTCCAGAAACGCGATGGCGTCTTCCATCTCGCCGTATGGCTGCCCAGCAACCTGTGGGACCAGGGTCGCCCGTACGGCCAGAAGCAGCAGGACGACCCGCCCGATCTGCCGTGCACGATCGCCCTGGCCAAGCCGGCCAAGACCATCACCCGGCTGAGCGGGCTCGATACCACGCTGGAGACCACCCCCCTGCCTGCTGGTTCCAGCATCACGCTGACGCTCAGCGAGCGGGTGAGCATCGTGCGCATCGTGCCATAACACGGGCGGGGATCACACCGCGCTGGCGATCGCACCGTCGCGTCATCACTGCACGGTGAAGCCATGCCGGGCGGCCTGCGCGCGGATGGCGGTGATGATCGCCTCGTCGAGCGCAGGCACGCCGGCGGTCTTGGTCTGGGCATCAAGGAAACGTTCGCGCTCCGCCGCCAATTGCGCGATGCGCGCCTGGATGGTCTTGCGTTCCGCCAGCTTGCCGGCGAGGAAGGCGGCCCGCTGCTCCGGCGTCAGTGTGCGCATGCCCGGCGGCAGGTCGGCGAGAGCGATGGCTGCCAGTACCACCGTCTTGCGATCGACGGCGTCGACCAGATCCCAGCGTTCATTGCAGTAGCTGGCGCTGCCCTTGGCACAGGCGCGGCTCGCGAGATTGCTGGTCGAAATCCCCTGCGAATTGTTGTCCTGCGCCTTCTGCAGCTGCGCACCTTCATTGCCAGCATGACCATAAGGCACATAGGTATCATTGATCATCAGGCCCAGACGCGCGAGTTCGTCGTCCTGCGGAGCGGCCGCCACCACCACCGTGCGGGTCTGATCGATGGCGGCGTACGTACCATTGCCGAGTCGGGCGCCATCGTGCCAGTTGCCAGCGATGCCCTCCTGCCCGGAGCCGCAATAGATGGTGTTGATGATGATGTCGCGGGAGGCGACCGCCTCGACGCAGGCGGCACGGTAGTCGGCCATCCCCTGGGTGAAGGGTTCGTTTCCGGCGATGATCATGACCTTGAGATCGGCGGCCCTGGTGCTCCAGGCCAGACCACGGGTGGCGGCGCGGATCACCGCGCCGCAGTATTCGCTACCGCCGTTGGTGGTGAGCGCGAAGAGCTCCTGCGAGAGGCGGTCGAGGTCGCCGGTGAAGGGCAGCACTTGGCGCAGGTGCTGCTCCTCGGAGGAGATGGCGTTCTTGCCATACTCATAGAGTGCGACCTGGATCACCGGCTGGCGTCCGCCGCGGGTGGTGCGGCCGAGGCTGTTGACGATCGCCCACAGCTGGCTGCGCGCCTGGTTGATCAAGCCGTCCATGCTGTTGCTGGTGTCCAGCAGCACCGCGATCTGGATCAGCGGCGCGGCGTCGACGACAGCGGCCACCGGCGTCGCTGCCACCGCCAACGGCGACGCCGCCGCACCCGCGTTGGCGGCACCCGCCGCCGGGAGGTGATAGGCCACCTCCAACGCCGGCGCGGCAGTAGCGATGGCGAGCATCAGGGTGGGGAGGATGGTGGTGATGCGCATGGCGGAGCTCCAGGAGGTTGTCCCCACGCTAGGAGCGTCGATCGAGTGCAGTGTAACGCGCGTGTAAGACGTTCCCCCATCTAGAAGGCCACCCCGCGCACGGGCTGGACATCGGACATCGGACATCGGACATCGAACATCGGACATGCTCCCAACCCCGCTGTAAGATCCGCCGATCTGGTGGTAATCAGCTCCGTCCCCCGCGGCGACCCCGGTCGCCGCCCCACCCCCAAGGATGAACCTCGTGAACCATCGCCTCCTCGCCTCCTGCCTGCTGCTCTGCTCCGGCGCCGTCGCCCACGCCGCGGACTTCGCCCCCGATGACAGCGGCTATATCCGCAACTGGCTGCTGCTCGAGCCTTTCGAGGTCGGTGAGAAGGCCAGCGAACATGGCGAGGACGCGCAGAAGGACTTCCTGACCAAGGAAGCTTTCGCCGGCCATTTCAAGGCCACGCCCAAGGCCGGCGACAAGGTCACCATCGCCATGCCGGACGTGACCGCGACGGATGTCAGCTGGCACGCCGGCCAGTCCGATGGCGCGGTCTATGCGCTGGAGCAGAAGGACAACTCGCTCTACCTCGCCACGGTCTACGTCACCAGCGAGCAGGAACTGACCGAGGCGGTGTTGTCGATCGGTTCGGATGACAGCTCGAGCTGGCGCGTCAACGGCAGCGAAGTGCTGACGGTGTACGCCGGCCGCGCCGCCGAGGCCGATCAGGACAAGAGCAGCCCCTTCACCTTGAAGAAGGGCGTCAACGTCATCTCGGCCGTGATCATCAACGGCGGTGGCGAAGTCGGTCTGAGCGCGCGCATCCTCGACAAGGATGGCAACCCGGTGAAGACTCTGGTGGTGTCGCTGACGCCGCCGGCCAAGTGAGCCGAACGGTCGCTTGAGGACCGCGCTGGTCCAGGTCCGCGCGGGCGGGCTGGGCCGGCGTTCTTTGGCGATCTGCACGATGGATCCCGTTCCACCCTGCTGATCGAAGTCGTTCAAACCGCAGAGGACGCAGAGGGCGCAGAGCTGGGAAGATTCTTTCTCTGCGTCCTCTGCGTCCTCTGCGGTTTGACACGTCTTCGGGAATTCTTCCGGCAAAACCTGCCACCGAGTAATTCTTTCGCCTCTGTCCCCCTCCCCACCCTGGAAACAAACCGTGAGCGAGCGCCGGCGATGACTCATGCGGCCAGGGCGACGGTGGCCAGCGATCTGGATGCTTCCGGCGCAGATGCGCTGGTGCGCCTGGTGCAGGCCGGCGATCGCGAGGCCTTCCGTACGCTCTTCCTGGAATTCGAGCGGCCGATCCGCTGCTACCTCTCGGCCCACGCCAGTTCGGCGGAGATGGTCGACGAGGTTCTGCAGGCCACCTTCGTCGCCTGCTTCGAAAACATCCGCACCTATGAGACCCGCGGCACCTTCACCGCTTGGCTGCGTGGCATCGCCCGCAACCGCCTGCTCAAGGAACTCCGCCAGCGTGCACGCCATGACCAGGTCGGCAGCGACGTCCTGGAGGCGACCCTCGCGGCCGCCGCCGCCGCGCGGCTCGCCCCGGTCGCTGATGAGCACGAACCCGACCTCCAGCGCTGCCTCGAACAGGTGACCCCACGCGTGCGCGCGTTGCTGCAACGCCGCTACGTCGACCGGGTCGCGGTGACGCAGCTGGCGCTGGAGCTGGGGCACACCCAGACCTGGGTCTCGGTCACGCTGCACCGCACCCGCGCCTTCCTGCGTGAATGCCTGCAGCGCGGCGCCAGCGTGGTCCCGCCATGACGCCCGAGGACCTCAGCATCCTGGTCGAACGGCTGCTCGATGACGACCTGACTCCTGGACAGCGTGCGACGCTCGCGGCCCAGCTCGTGGATGACGATGCGCTCCAGCAACGCCTCGCCGGCGAACTGGGATTGGCGCTGCAGATCCGCGCCGTCCTGGCCGAGGACGCGGAGATCCGCGCCGACCTGTTGCTGGCGACCGTCTCCGGCAGCCGGCGTCTGGCGTTGGCGCAGCGCATCGACCACGCGATCGACCTGGCCGCAGCACCTCCGGCGCGTGCGCGTTGGCTGCCATGGAGTGGCCTCGCTGCTGCCGCTGCGGTGCTGCTGATCGTGATCGCGGGTTGGTCGCTACCACGCGCTCCCTCGCCCGCGCCGCCGCGTCCGCTAGAGGTCGCCGCTCCCACGTCACCAGCGCCCGCGCCCGCGCCCCCGGTGCTCCCACCATCGCCCGCGACGGTGACGGTGACGGTCCCCCAGGCCCTTGATGGGCCGGTGGCCGCCATCGCTTCGCCCGTGGCCGTCGTGGTGGTCGTGCCGGACATCGTCGCGCCGACGGCCCCCGAATCCCCCGCACCGGCACCGGCGATCGCCGCCAACGCGCTGGTGCCGGTGCCCCGCGATGACGCCGACGTCACCTCTCTGCTGAAGGCTTCGCAGGCGAATCCCATGCTCGCCAAGGCCGATCCCAAGGCGTTGCGGCTGGTGCCGCCGCTGATGATCAACGGCGCCGCACAGGTACGCCGGCAGGGACGGGTGGCGGACAGCGCGGAGAATCTGCGCCTGATTCCCGGTGATGAGCTCCGCGTCGGAGCCGACGGCGCCGAGCTGCGTGACGAACGCGGCCTGACCTGGTGGTGCGGTCCCGATACGCGGCTCGCCCTGGCCATCCCACGAGTGGTCGAGGCCGCCCGGCAACCGCTGCATGTGACGTTGGGTACCCTGCACGTGACGGCGGCCATGGGCCTGCGTCCGCTCATCACCACCCCGCACCTGCGCATCGATGCCGAAGAGGCCGAGCTGTGGCTGACCGTCACCACCCTTGGTACACGTGTGGAGACCGTCAGCGGCTCCGTGCGCATCGAGATCACCAGCGTGACGCGCCCAGGCGCCACCGCCGTACGCCCAGGAGCAAAGGCCGTACGTCCGCTGGCTCCTGGGTTCTATGCCCTGTGCCACCCTGGGCAGGCGCCGGAGATCCATCAGGCCGGCGCCGGTCGGCTATCGGTCCTCAGCGGACGTTTCACCCGTGATGGCGTTCTGCTGATCCCGCGCATCCTGCGCGGAGTTTCCGCCACCATCGCCGCCGACCTCGGCGGCACCGCGGTTCAGGCGCCGCTAGGCGATGGCGCCTGGCTGGATCAGGCGGCGTACCGCCACCTCCATGCCTTGGTCGAGCTGCCCGCCAGCACCCCGGCGATGCGGGTCCTGCGCCATCCGGCGCTCGGCGCGTGGATCGCCACCAGCGATGCGCGTGCCGCACTCGCGATGCGCCGCGCCGATCCGCTGCGCCCGATCCACCTCGCCGGTCCAGCGCCAACGAAGCTGCCGGCGTGGGCGACCAGCAGCGAGCTCGCCACCAGCGATGAGGCGCCCGTCGGACGCGCGACGCTGGCGGTGATCGCCGTCGATGCCCGGGTCGAAGAGCACTCCTGGGATGCGCTGATCCGCGGAGCCCAAGGTCTGATCTGGACGATTGACGAACAGACGCCGGCGGAGGCGCTGCGTCCGCTGATCGCCGCGCTCGAGGTCGGCCAAGGGCTGCTTATCGATGGCGCCCGCGTGCGCCTGGACCTCGGCAGCGGGTTCAGCGCCGCGCGCTGGGACCGCCCAGGCCGACGCCTGGTGGTGGTGATCAACCACGCGGATGAGGCCCGCGCGGTCGCTGTGCCGCAGACGCGTGGCCTGGCCGCGCTCGCGGCCGACGACTCGTGGGCCGTGGCCACCAGTGGCGAGCTGACTACTGCCACACTGCCGCCGCACGGCGTGCTGATCCTGTCGGGCGCGCGGCCCTGAGGCGTGGCACCGCGGTGCGCGCGGCCCGCCGTGTCCATCTGCGGTGACGGTCCGCGACACACGTCGCTGCGCTGGAGCGGTTGCATGCGTGGTGACGGGATCCTAACGTCCGCCCCTTCCTCCCAGCCGAGAAGGGTCCGCGACCATGACCTCGCCACTGAAGATCTTCCGCACCACCCAGGGCGCCGTGGTGCAGAAGGGCAACGCCTCCTTCCTGCTCGCCGCTTTCGACTGGGACAGCCTGTTCCACGACGAGGACCCGCTCGCCACCATCACCAGGCGTATCAGCGGCGCGACCATGCATCAGGCGGCGCTGTCGCCGCTGGCGCCCACCGTGCATCAGGAGGTGTGGGCCGCCGGCGTGACCTACTTCCGCAGCCGCGACGCGCGCATGGAGGAGTCCAAGGGCGCCGGCGGCGGCGATTTCTATGCCCGCGTCTACGAAGCGGTGCGCCCGGAACTGTTCTACAAGTCGAGCCCGCACCGCGTCGCCGGCCCGGGCACCGGCGTGCGCATCCGCAAGGACTCGAAATGGAACGTGCCCGAACCCGAGCTGACCTTGGCGATCAACCGCCACCGACGCATCATCGGCTACACCATCGGCAACGACATGAGCAGCCGCGACATCGAGGGTGAGAACCCGCTCTATCTGCCGCAGGCGAAGAGCTACGACCAGGCCGCCGGCCTCGGGCCCGGCATCCTGCTCAGCGACGAGATGTTGCCGCCCAGCACCGAGATCCGCATCGTCATCAGCCGTGGCCAGGCCGAGGTCTTCAACGGTGCGACCACCCTGGCGCAGCTCAAACGCAAGCCCGAGGAGCTGGTCGAGTTCCTCACT
Source organism: Planctomycetota bacterium (assembly GCA_031425255.1). Taxonomy (GTDB): domain Bacteria; phylum Planctomycetota; class UBA11346; order UBA11346; family UBA11346; genus BOG-1363. Next base: position 2,440 of record JANPIY010000325.1, on the reverse strand, counting down.
CGCGAGATGGCCTTCCCCGACGGCGGCTTCCTCATGACCGGCACCGGCATCGTGCCGCCGAACGAATTCACCCTGCTGGGCGGCGACCGCATCGCGATCACCATCGCGCCGATCGGCACGCTGGAAAACACCGTCATCTGAAATCGACGCTCCTGTTCCCATTCATTTTCCGAGGAACCACGACATGAACCTGCACGGTAAGAACATCATTAACGGCCAGGCCGAAGCGACCTCGGGCAAGACCTTCCTCGCCATCGATCCCGCCGCCGGCGCGCAGTTGTCGCCCAGTTTTCACGAGGCCTCGCTCGCCGACGCCGACCGTGCGGCGCAAGCCGCATCCGAGGCTTATGCCAGCTATCGCCTGACCACGCCACAGCAGCGCGCCGACTTCCTGGAACGCATCGCCAGCGAGATCGAGGCCATCGGCGATGACCTGGTTCGGCGGGCCCAGGGCGAGACCGGTCTGCCGGAGGCGCGCCTGATCGGCGAACGTGGGCGCACCACCGGTCAGTTGCGCGCCTTCGCCGCCCTGGTGCGCGAGGGCTCGTGGGTCGATGCGCGTATCGATCGCGCGCAACCGGATCGCAAGCCGCTGCCGCGCCCGGATGTGCGGCGCATGCTGCGGCCGATCGGTGCGGTCCTGGTCTATGGCGCTTCGAACTTCCCGCTGGCCTTCTCGGCTGCCGGCGGCGATACCGCCTCCGCCCTGGCCGGCGGCAACACCGTGGTGCTCAAGGCCCATCCCGCCCACCCTGGGACCTCGGAACTGGTCATGCACGCGGTGGCCAAGGCCATCGCCGCTTGCGGGCTGCCGGTGGGCACGGTGAACCTGATCCACGCCGTCGATACCGCCGTCAGCACCGCGCTGGTCCAGCACCCGTTGATCACCGCCGTCGGCTTCACCGGTTCGTTGGCTGCCGGGCGGGCGATCTATAACGCCGCCGCCGCGCGGCCGGTGCCGATCCCCGTGTACAGCGAGATGGGCAGCATCAATCCGGTCTTCATCCTGCCGGGCGCACTGGCGGAACGCGGCAAGACCATCGCCGAGGGTTTCGTCGCCTCCTTGACCATGGGCGTCGGCCAGTTCTGCACCAACCCAGGTGTGGTGGTGGCGCTGGCCTCCCCGCACCTCGACCAGTTCCTCGGCGACGCCGGTGCCCTGGTCACCGCCGCCGCCCCCGGAACCATGCTCTATGACGGCATCCGCGCGCGCTACGAAAGCGGTACCGCCGCACTCGCCAAACGCCCAGGCGTCAGCGTGGTGGCGCAGGCGACGCAGGTCCCCGATCCCAAGCGCACGCAGGCTGCGGCGCGTCTGTTCCGCGTCAGCTCCGCGACCTTCATCAGCGATGCGCACCTGCGCGAGGAGGTCTTCGGCCCCAGTTCGGTGGTGGTGGAATGCGCCTCGCTCACCGAGATGGCAGCCGTCGCCCGCGCCATCCCAGGGCAGCTGACCGCAACCATCCACGCGGCGGCGGCGGATCTCGCCAGCGCCGGCCCGCTCGCCGACGCGCTCACGGAGCGGGTCGGCCGCCTATTGTGGAACGGCTTCCCCACCGGCGTCGAGGTCTGTCCGGCGATGGTCCACGGCGGCCCCTACCCCGCGACCACCGACGCGCGCAGCACCTCGGTCGGCACCGCCGCGATCGAACGCTTCGTGCGCCCGGTGTGTTATCAGAACGCGCCGCAAGAGCTGCTGCCGGCGGAACTGCAGAATGGGAATCCGCGCGGCATCTGGCGCACGGTGGATGGGGAGTTGAGCAAGAACGTGGTGTGAGTGGACTTGACCCGATGACGTCGCCATGACTGGCGCTTGGGCGGCTTGCCTATGCGTGGGATGGGTCCGCATCTACTGCCCCAGATGCCAAGCGCGTCATCGTGATCAAAACCTGCCAAGACTGACCTGCCCGCAGGGGCGGCTGGCGTGTGGACTGCGGTGAGCCGCCGACCGGCTTGTTTCATACACGTTGTAGAGGCTTGCCAGTGACTCCTGGCCGCGCGGTCGGCAGAGCGGATCACCTGGCACCCTTCTCTCCCCGCTCATGTCAGGGATTCCATGACCTACGATGCCGCGTATCCGTCCGTCCTTTCCGAACGCGAGGACCAGCTGATCGAGGAACGGCGGCACAAGGTCGGCACGATCCTTCAGGGCCAACCCCGTCTCGGACTGGCCTTGTCCGGTGGCGGCATCCGCAGCGCGACTTTCTCCCTAGGCGTGCTACAGGCCCTCGGCAAGCACCACCTGTTGCGATTCGCGAGCGGTCGCGTGCTGCACTCCCACCTGATGATGAGCGGGGTCTGGCGGCTCGCGCCCGTCACCCGCCCCCCGCGTCCCGGCGGCATGATGCTCGCGCTCTGGACCTCGACGCATGTCGCGGCGCTGTACCGCTGCCCCAACGTGCGGCTGCTCGAACCGGGCGAGCCGCTGCCCCGTGGCCTC
>JANPIY010000324.1:0-9362 GCA_031425255.1 Planctomycetota bacterium | reverse complement strand
GGCTGACCTCCTGAAAGACGTCATCGACGGTGGAGGCGTCACGGACGTAGCGCTGAATGATGCGTCGTAGCGTGCCCTCTTCACGCGTCAGCAGCTCGACCGCGTCGGTGACGGCGGTGGTGGCGGAGGCGAAGGCGAGCGGGGCCGGGGAGGTCGCGACAGGTACCATTGCAGGCGGGGACGTCGGCACCGGCGGAAACCTTACTTCAGGTTTCCGCGAGGCCGCCGGATGGTCCTGGGAATTTTCCACAAACCGATGTCCTGCCAGAGCTTCGACGTGGGTGTGGGAGCGGAAGGTTGCGCTCGTCTGGGGCCGTTATTCGAGCAATTGGGCGATGGTGACGAGGTCACGTACCGAGGCCTTGGCCCGCATCATCGCCACCGCGGCGTCGCGCGAGGCTTTCTGCTGGGTGCGCTGCAGGTCGCTTTCGATCTCGCCGACCACTTCGCCGAAAGTCCGGCTCGAGGCTTCGGTGCGCTCGGTGACCACCACCAGGCAGGCGAGCTTGTCGGCCATGAACACCGGCGAGAGCTCCCCTGGCTTGATCGCGAACACCACCTCGTCGAAGGCTGCCTGGTAGGTGCCGGGTTCCACCCAGCCGAGCACGCCGCCGTCGGCGGCCCCAGGGCCTTGCGAGCGGCGTTTGGCCGCCTCCTTGAAGGCATCGAGATCCTTGCCCGCCAGTTCCGCGCGCAGCGCTTCGAGTTCCTGGCGCGTAGCCTCGCTATCCCGCAGGTTGGTGGCGCGGGTTTCGACCTCGACCGCCTTGCGCGCGATCTGCGCCGAGCCCGCATCGAGATCGGTGCGCTCGGCCTGCTGGGCGATCTCCTGCACGGCCTTCGCCAACAGGCGTTCCTGTTCATCCGCTGTCGCCACGGTGTAGGCCTCGATGCGGCTCTCGCTCGCCGCGCGGATGACCGGGTCGGAAACGTCCTGGGCGCCCTTGAAGATCGCAATGCGCGCCTGGCGCACTTCCTGACGTTCGATCGGACTGCTGGGGCGCATGATGATCTGCACCACCTTGGCGCGCGCTGGCCGGCGGAACTTCTCTTCGCGCTGACGGTAGCTGCGTTCGATGTCCTGCGGGGCGATGTGCGGAGTACGGCTGTCGAAATACCCCAGCACCAGATCCATGATCTGCTGACGTTCCAGGTAACGACGCTCCTCCGCTTGATCGCGCAGCGAACGGCCGCGGCCGGAGGTCTTCGCGCGATCCATCACCACCTGCGAAATGCGTTCGTGATCGACCAGTTGGAAACCACGTTCTTCCGCCATGGCCCGGCCGTATTGGATCAGCAGTTCTTCTTCAGTGATGTCATTGAGCGATTGCTCGGCGAACGCCAGCAGCTCATCTCGATTGCCCGGCTGGGGACGACCACGGCGTTTGAATTCGTCGAGACGCATCGAATTGCGCTGCAGCACGTCACCGAGCGAGATGACTGAATCATTGACGTAGCGGATGGTCAAGTCGGCGGTGCGTCCGACGCTCTCGCCTGCACCCGCCGTGGCCATCGCCATCACCATCACCAGTGCCAACCATGCTGAGCGATACATGGCGGGGCATGCTAGACCGGCAGTCGACAAGCCAAGGAGCAGCTCGGCCAGCCGCACGTCGCGCTACCGGTTCCTGCAGACGGCAACACCCTCCGCGTGGCGGAGGGTGTTGCTGACGGTGTCGAACGCTACCGCTGGGCGGTGGCGGGCGGCGCAGTTCAGTTGGGCAGGTAGATCTCGACGCGACGATTGGAGGCCTTGTCGGAGCCACGGGGCGAGTGTTCGCCGCGGAACTGGCCCTGGATGCGTTTCGCGCTGACACCGGCGCTCTGCAACGCGCGGATCACCGAGGCCGCGCGGGCACCGGAGAGACCCCAGTTGTCATGGAACTTCTCCTTGGTCGAGGCGCGGGCCACCGGGGTGTCATCGGTATGGCCTTCGACCACCACCTGCGAGCCGGCGTATTCGCCGCTGTTGAGGCGGGCGGCGAGCTTGCCGATCGAGCTCTTGCCATCGGGGCTCAGCTCATCGCTGCCCTTGGCGAAGGCGAAGTCGTCATTCAGGGCCAAGCCACCACGATCGGTCTGGGTGACACCGGCGATGTCATCACCCTTGAGGATCTTGTTGAACTGCTGGCCGGCGGTGGGAGCGGCACCCTTGGCCAGGGCATCGCGCGCACTCTGCAGTTGCGCCATCAGCGAATCGTTCTCGCGCTGCAGCTGGGTCGCGACTCCGGTCAGGCGTTGGTTTTCAGCGCGCAGCTCATCGCCAACGGCGGCGTTGGTGTCGCCTCGCGTACGGCAGCCGGTGAGGGCGACCACGGCGATCAAGGGGATGAGCAAGGCGGCTCTGGTGACGTTCATGGGCTGGCTCCCGAGGAAGGACGGAGCTGGACCAGGCACATTGCCGCGGAGCCAACACCGGAATGCGCGGCAACATAGGTGGCTTGGCGAAGAGGCGCAAGTGGCTTGGACACTGGGCATAGGCCACACCGAGGCCTGCATAATGAAATGCCGACCATGTGCTTCCGTCGAAAGGCTCCGCGCATTTAGCGAGGGTCCGAGGTCAACCGTCCTGGCAGGAAGGCAGTTCAACCGCAGAGGGCGCAGAGGGCGCAGAGCTGGGAATTCTCCACTCTGCGCCCTCTCCGCCCTCTGCGGTTGGACCAGTTCGCGATTCTTGCCGGCAGAAAGAATCCCTATGGAAGGCCGCCGAGCCGGAAAAAACGGAGGACATGCATCAGCATGAAGCGCACATCATAGCGCAGGGAGCGCGGACAGCCATTTCACCAAACGCCGCACGGCACGACCGGAGTCGCGCCGTGCGGCGGGTTGATCATCAGGCCGAAGGCCGCGCGCGGCGGGTCGACTTACTTGGGGAAACCGAGGTCGAGGTGCTTCTCATTGATCGCACCCTTCTCGCCTTCCATCTCGACCTTGACCTCGCTGACACTGCGGGTCTGGCCATCCTTGGTCTTGGCCTTGCCGTCCTCGGTGACTTCGACCACCACGAAGGAGTCGAGACGTTCACCCACCTTGGTCGCCTTGCCACCGAGGTATTCGTCGCGGCGCCACTTGGCCTGACGGTCCTTCTCGGCGGAGATGTCGATGTACTCCGAGTCTGCATGGTTGCGCTTGAACCGCGCCGGGTCGGGGTCGACCGAGAACTTCGCGACGCCGGCGGCCATGTTGGTCCAGCCATTGTCATCGAGGCCGCGCAGGGTGTTCTTGGCCGAGTCCTTCTCGTCGAAGCCGTGCGGCATGAGGGCGATGAAGTAATAGGGCAGGATGAAGGCGGCGCCCACCAGCACGGTGACCGCCATGACCAAGGACCACACCCAGTGGATCTTGACCACTTCCACGCGCGAACGGTTGGAGCGCACGCTGCGGCGCGAAGCGCTGCCCGCCGAGTCGACCTGCGAGGTCTGGAATTCGACCGGACCGGTGGTGCCGCCGACTTCGGTCTCATCGACCGCGGTCATCACCGCGGTATTCGAATCGGTGAAGCTCAGACCCGCGTTGGTGGCCTTGGTCTTTTCGAAGTTGAGGTCCTTGGTGTTGCCATCGTCGAAGCTGACCACTTCCAGCTCGTCGCCGAAGGTGATCGATTCGGTGGCGCTGCCCGAGGAGTCTTTGCGCGGCTGGATGATGGTCTCGCTGGCGTCATCGACGACCTTGCCGAGGTCGATGTTCAGCTCGTCGCTGTCGCCGGTCAGAACGATGGTGCCGTCATCATCCTTCATCTTCATCACGTCGTCTTTGTTCAGCATCAGCTTGCCGCCGACCCGCTGGGCCCGGATCGATCCACCATTGATATGGCCATTGAGGGTCGCGTCGTCGCACCCCAGCAGGTTCTTGGCTTCCTTGGCATCAATCATATCGGCCATGACGTTCTCCAGTCGGGCCGGGGCCCGGGTGAGCGGGCGAGCCTAGGAATGGCCCGGGTGGGCAATAGCGCCCCAGGGAGACACCGGGGGGGCCCGGCTCATACACCGCAGGGGGTTGGCGGGGCCGGGTCCGAGGACGGGTGGGCCTCACGCTGACGAAGAAGAATCGGCCGCAGAGGCGCTGAGGCGCAGAGGCGCTGAGGCAGAGGTGAGAGCGAAGGCAATGCGGGGTTTTTTCACTTCTGCGCCTCTGCGTCTCTGCGGCCAAAGGTCTCAGCCTTACCGCATTAAGCATCAGACGGAGGCCTCCGGACCCACCCCCAACCACTCCAGATCGAGGGCGGTGAACCCCGCCTGTAGCCGCCCCGCCCGGTCGAGCGGCGTGGGCCCGGGCACCTGTCCTGGGAAGCGGGCGGCGACCACCGCGCGGAAATGGGCCTCCTGATCCAGGCCGCGGGCGGCGCACCACCAGTGGTGCCAGCGGCTGCCGATGGCCACGTGGCCGATCTCATCGTGGTAGATCACCATGAGGACCGCATGCGCGGCAGGGTCGAGGACGATCAGGCGGGGCAGCAGTTCGGCGGACACGTTCAGGCCACGCGCTTCAAGAAAACGCGGCACCGCCACCAGGTGTTCACCGAGGTCGGCGCAGGCCAAGGCGGTGCTCCACAGGCGATGATGCACCGGCTCGTCGCCCGGGACGACGCCGCGCTCGGCAAGCAGGTCTTCGAGCAGGCCGGCATGCCTCGCCTCATCACGGGCGATGCTCAGGAACTCGCGATGGAACTCCGCGGGCGCCGCGCTGGCACGCAGGCATGCCAGCACCGCGAGGTCCACCGCCGACAGCTCGATGTGGTGGATCGCCAGCAGGAAGCGATTGCGCGTCGGCGCATGGCTGAGCGTCCGCCGACGCCGGGGTGGAACGCCGGACTCCTGCCAGTGTGCCGGTCGGCCAGGCCGGGCCGGCAGGGTCGGCAGGATCCAGGTCTCACCTGCCGTTGGCGCTTCCACCACCGCCAGCAACGCCGCCTTCTCCATCGCCGTGGTCGCAGCGATGACCGCCAGCAGCGCGTCCGTATAGGTCGTCGACCCCGGACCTCTCATCGCACCGTCATCCCGCGCTCAACCATCTCCTGACGCACCAGGAAACGCACGCGTTCGAGATCGATGCCACGTCCAGGACAGGCGGTGGTTTTGCCGGGGACATCGCGGTGACCGATGATGCGGCCCACCGACAGGGTCGGGATGCGGTCGATCAGCTGGGCGCACAACTCGACCAGACGGCGTTCGGCGAACGGCGCCAAGGCCTGCTGTTCGTAGTTGCCGATCAGGCAAACGCCGATGCCCTCGCTGTTGAATGGCTTCTGCTGCGGCAAGGCGCCGGCGTGCGCGCCCTGACTCTGCTGACGCCAGCGGAAGGTCGCTTCGATGCGCCCCAGCGGCATATCGACGCCATTGCCGAGCACGAAATGGTAGCCGATGCCGTCCCAGCCGTTCTGCGACACATGGTCGCGATCGATCACCTGCGCGCTGCCGCCGCGGCTGGCGCTGTGATGCAGCACGAGATGACGCCAGGGGCGGATGGCGGTATCCGGCGGCGGGGCGATCGCCGCCCAGGTCAGTGGTTCATGGTGCGGCACCTCCGGGCGGGTGACGACCCACACCAGCACGCCGACCAGCGCCAGCACCGCCAGCACGGCGATGATGCGGGCACTGCGATCGAGTGGCGGGGCCTCGGCTGCCGGGACCGCCGCGAGGCGCAGGGTGGTATGGCGTCCTGGTGGGCGCATGCCCTCCGGCGCCGTGCTCGGCGGTCCGGAATCGTTCATCGGTCGATGAAGACCGCCACATCGGCGACCGGCAGCAGATTGCCATCGGCCAGGCGGCGGGCGCGCAGTGCCAGCCGCCAGTAAGGCCGCAGACGGTAGCCGAGGCCTTTGGCGTGATCGCACAGCCGGCGATGGGTCAGGCCGAGATCGCGCACCGCGCCGCTGTGCGGCAACGACAGGGCATAAAGATTGCGATAGTCCTCGAGCGACACTCCCGGCAAGGAGACCGGCTGGCCGGTGACCGCCACCCCGACCTGGCAATCCCAGGCGGCCGGCGCGAGGTCGTCGGGAGGCACGCTGAACAACAGGGTGGTCGGGCCGTAGGGCACCAGGGTGACCCCCACCAGCCGTTGCTGGACCTCGGCAGCCATGGCCAGGGCATCCTGCGGATACCCGGCACTGGGCAGGCCAGCGAAGCGCAGATTGCCCTCTCTTTTCAACAATGGTTCGGCCACTGGTTCCCCCGGCGGCGCCCACTTAGCCGTCTGCCGCGGTCATGGCAAGACGAGGACTGCAGCGCCCCCGCCCACGACGCCGCGTACAGCAGCGTCCGGCTGGTACTTGCCTCGCCTGCCTCGATTCCATATTCCCCAACACATTCGTTGCGATGCCCGCCGTTCACGTCGCCCAAACGGATGGCTTTCCGATTGCTGGTTGGATGTCGGGCACCTGAAAAGAACCGCCGCACAAGAACTGATCGTCATCGTGATTCGCATTCACCCTCCCTTTCCCTTCCTGTCTTCAGTGACGTCTCATTCAGGCGCCGGTTGGTCGGCGTCTTCATCTACACACCCACTTTAGTGAGGTAATTCCTGTGGCTTCTACCGGTACTGTCGTGCGTTTCGATCGTCGTCGTGGTTATGGTTTCGTGCAGCCCGATGACGGCGGCGAAGACGTTTTCGCTCACCAGAACAACATCAACATGGAGGGCTTCCGCTTCCTCCAGGTCGGCGAACGCGTGACCTACGAACTGGAAGTCGGCGAGAAGGGCATGAAGGCGGTTTCCGTCGCCCTGCTCGAGCCCCGCACCGTGCGTCCGGGTGGCCAGGACGAGTACGGTTCCTTCGACGAGCGCGACCAGCAGGACAGCCGTCCGCAGGACAGTCGCCCGGACACTCGCTCGGACAGCCGCGACGATCGCGATGCCGGTTTCACCCCCCAGCAGCCGCGCGAGCGAGAGAACCGTCCGCCCCGTGCCGCCGCTCCCAAACGCGAAGCCGGCGAGCAGGGCGACAAGGCCAGCCGCAAGCTGGAACGCCTGATCAGCCTGCTGGTCGAAAAGGGTGTGCTCGCTCCCGGTGAGATCGACGGTCTCGGCCAGAACGGTACGGCTGCACCCGCGGCGACGATCTGATCCGCGAACGCTTCGCTCCGGCGACACCAAGCCCCTCGCAGCACCGCTGCGGGGGGCTTTGTTGTTTTCACCGGGTGGACTGGTGCGAGATGGAAGGTGCGACATGCGGCACTCCGCACTCCGCGCGTGCGCGCAGCGCACCTCCCCCTCGCCCGCCATGCGCTGAACCTATCCCCGATCATCACCGTCCGAATCTTGCGCTCTGCCTCCGCCATCCATCCTTCCCTCCATGCCCACCAACGAGCTCACCCAGGTCATCATCTTCGGCGCCTCGGGCGATCTCACTGCCCGTAAGTTGGTGCCGGCGTTGTTTGCCGCCCATTGCGAGAAGTTCTTCCCTGGGCGGTTCCAATTGATCGGGGTGGCGCGGCGGCCATGGGACGACGCCTCCTTCCGTCAGACCCTCGACCAGACCGTGCCGAAGGACAAGAACCACAGCACCGAACAGTGGCAGCAGTTCCTTGGCCTGACCAGTTATGTGCAGACCCATCTGGAGACCGCCGCCGACTACGCCGCTCTGGGCGAGCGGCTCGATGCCATCGCTGGCGGACCCGCCAACCGGGTGTTCTACCTCGCGGTGAAACCGGAGCTCTGCCTGCCGTCGGTCCAGAACCTCAGCGCTGCCGGCCTGCTCGACCAGTCGCAGGGTCTCAAGCGCCGCCTGGTGGTGGAGAAACCCTTCGGCACCGATCTGCCCAGCGCCCGCTCGCTCAACCAGGAGCTGCTCAAGCTTATCGGCGAGGACCAGCTCTATCGCATCGATCATTATCTGGGCAAGGAGACCGTGCAGAACCTGCTGGTGTTCCGTTTCCGCAACGCCTTCTTCGAGCCGCTCTGGAACCAGAAGTACATCGAACTGGTGCAGATCACCGTGGCCGAGACCGTCGGCATGGAGGGTGGCCGCGGCGGTTACTACGACACCTCGGGCGCCATCCGCGACATCCTGCAGAACCACCTGCTGCAGCTGGTGTCGCTGGTCGCCATGGAAGCGCCGGCCTCGCTCAGCCCTAAGGCCATCCGCGATGAGAAGGTCAAGGTCCTGCAGTGCCTGCGCCCACCCGCCGACATGCCCGATGCGCACAAGCAGATCGTGCGCGGACAGTTCGAGGGCTATCGGCAGGAAGCGGGCGTGAAGCCCGACAGCGATACCGAGACCTACATCGCCTGCCGCACCTACATCGACAACTGGCGCTGGGGTGGCGTGCCGTTCCTGCTGCGCACCGGTAAGCACCTGCCGGCGCGCTACACCTCGATCACCGTGCAGTTCCGCATGCCGCCGACCACGCTCTTCGGCAGCTACCAGGAATGCCATCTGCGACCGAACCGCATCACCTTGCGCATCCAGCCTGACGACGGCATCGACCTCGACTTCGACGTCAAGGAACCCGGTTCGGGCCTGACCATCAAGCCGGCCAAGCTCAACTTCGATTACCACGAGTACTTCAAGAACAAACCCAGCCCGGAGGCCTATCAGCGTCTGCTCCAGGACGTCGTGCTCGGCGACCAGTCGTTGTTCATCCGCAGCGATGAGGTGGAAGAGTCCTGGCGCTGGGCCGACAGCCTGCGCCAAGCCATGCAGGCGGCGCCGGTGCAGAGCTATCCGCGCAAGAGCTGGGGCCCGACGCCGGCCAATGAGCTCTTCGGGGAATGCGAAGGACGTTGGTCGACCGGCTGAGCGCGCCGCTGACGCTCGGCCAGCGATGCGTCACCTCAGAGCGTATCCCCGGTCGTTTCCCCCGTGGGTGAACCGCGCGGTGGCGTGCTGCCGATGCGATTCTTCTTCAAATGGTTGATCTTATCCGCATCCAACGCAGCGCGAGATTTGCTGCTGAGCTCACCCGCACTTTTCTTTTGCAACGAATTGGACGAATCCCCAGGTCCAAACGACCGGATGATGCGCTTGGTGCCCAATTGAATGCGTTCCGAAACCTGCATCACAGGACGGGCCAAACGCATGGTACCCGCTACCACCACCCGGCCGAACCGCCGGGTTGCATTCTTCACCGGACCGCTGCGTAACACGAACAGGATGCCCGAGAGCATCAGGATGCCGGTGAAGGTGGTCAGTAGCAGACCGTACCAGGTGTCGAACAGACCCTTGTTGGCCAGATAGGTGATGACTCCTCCGGTCTTGGCCGCCGCGACCACCGGGGTCGGCTGAGTCGCCGCCAACACCTCGGCGGTGGTCGGCATGGCGTATTCCCGTGGCGCCAACGTCGCCAAGGCTTGGCGCGCGACCATCGCCACGGCCGGGTCCTGGGCACTCGCGAACGGCAGGATCAGATCGATCGCCTCGAG
>JANPIY010000323.1:0-9009 GCA_031425255.1 Planctomycetota bacterium | reverse complement strand
TGCTGGTGCCGGCGGTGATGCCGACGTGGTTCTTGCCGACGAACCAGCGTTCATCGAGACTTTCCGGGTCCTCGATGTGATGGGCCTCGATGCCGCGGTCGGCGATGAGTTCCTGCAGCTTGCGGGTGTTGGCGCTGTTCTTGCCGCCGATGACGATGCCGAGGTCGATGTCCTGACCCAGCAGCACGCCGATGGCCTGCTGGCGTTCTTTCACCGGTTGGCAGATGGTGTCGCAGAAACGCAGGTCATCGACCCAGGGTTTGGCGCGGATGGCGGCCAGCAGGCGTTGGACCATCTCCGGACGGTTGGTGGTCTGGCTGACCACGCCGATGCGGCGATGACCTTGCAGCTGATCGATGTCGGTCTCGTCGTGCACCACCGCGGCGGAGCGCAGATTGCCGACCACGCCACGTACCTCGACATGGCTGGCCTCACCGATCACCACCGGAAAGTACCCTTCGCGTTCGAGGAAACGCGCCAGCTTGTGCAGTCGGATGACGAGCGGACAGGTGGCGTCGAACACCGTGAAGCCCTTGTCGCGCAGCATCTGCTTGGTGCCATCGCTGGCACCATGAGCGGTGATCATCACCGCTGCGGTGGTGATCTGATCGACCTGATCGCGTTCGACGATGCGCACGCCATTGGCCTTCAGCCGCTCGGTGGTCTGCGGATTGTGCACCAGCTGACCGACGATGGTGAGCTTGTCCTTGAACGCCGGATCGAGCGCCATGTCGATGGCATCCTGCACACCGAAACAAGTGCCCATGGCCTGGGCGAGGGTGATTTTCATGGGGTTATCCGTCCGCCGCGAGATTTATCGTATAAATCAACCAACTCCGACCCGCCTGCTTCATGCAAGAACCAGTAACATACGAAAATGAACGCCATCATGATGATGATGTATTTGATCACACACCAGACGGTCCAACGGAATTCGAAGATTCCCCGCAGGACATCCCCGCACATTTCACAAAGATCCATGAGGTTCATGTCGTGGCACGTCATACTCACCGCTGGTGTTTACGCATCTCATTGCGTGCGGAGGGGCCCGCCACAGCTACAGGGTTGAGCAGCGGCTCTCGCAGTCGCCTGCAGGTGGATCGCGAAAAAACCGTACGCCGGGGGGGTACGGGGGGCGGGACGCCCCCTGTTCAACAACCCCCCGAACGCAGTGAGCGGGGGCCAGGGACGGGCGCTGCTCAGCAGCGCCACCAGCGCCCCAGCGCTGGTCGGCGGCGCAGCCGCCGTAGTCCCGCAGTAGAAAAAAAGAGCCCCCACTATTGTGCCGTCTCGAGCAAGCGTCCCTGAACCTCGGGTTCAGGTGGGAGCCTCCCCTTCCAGGCATGGCCTTTCCGGGCGTTGGCTCCCTGGGGTATAGAAAGGCCAGGGGGTAGCGGCCGTCCTCGAACACAGCAGGGGCAGGGATTTTCTACTGCGCCAGTACCGGGCACGCCACCGGCAACCCGCTCGTGCTTCTGCGGACGCTCCTCCCGGCCCGCACGTGGACGTCAGCACATCTAACAGCCAGAAGCGCCAGCAGCGCCAGGAGCGCGAAGATGCCTTCCACCTGCCTTTTTTCTTGGCGCCCTTGGCGTCTTGGCGGTGGAATCTCTCGCGAAGAAGCCCGTATACGCCGTCAACCCGCCGTCGCGCCGATCGCCTGCTCCGGTTCGACTCCCGCCACCACTGCCAGCATCGGTGCGCCATAGCGCGCGGCCTTGCGTTCGCCGATGCCCTTGAGGCCGATCAGCGCTTCGATGGTGGCCGGCTTGGTGTCGGCGATGGCCTGCAGGCTGGTGTCATGGAACACCACGTAGGGCGGCACCCCGGCTTTGGCCGCCAACAGTTTGCGCACCACGCGCAGGCGTTCGAACAGCGCCTGGTCGCTGGCGCCCAGCGCCACCACGCTGCCGCTCGCGCTGCGGGCCTTGCGTTCGCCGCGTTCGCTGCTGCCGCTGCCGCCGCCGCTGCGCGCCGGACGCGCCTCCACCACGCCCAAGCGCACCTGGCCTTCACCACGGCAGAGTGCGCGCCCAGGCTCGCTGAGCACGAGGAAGGAATACACCCCGTCCTCGCGCAGGGCGAGGAAACCCTGCACCACCAGCTGATCGATCCAGGCCCGTACCTGGGTGTCGCCGACGTCCTTGAGCAGGCCGAACACCGACAGCCGATCGTGGCCGGCGCGCTCGCTCTTGTCGGTGGACTTGCCCATCAGCACGTCGACGCACTGGCCGGGACCAAAACGTCCCTCCAGCCGCCAGGCCGCCGAGATGATCTTCTGCGCGGTGATCATCGCCTCATCCGCGGGCAGCTCCTTGGTCTCGCCGAGACAGACATCACACGACCCGCAGCCATCGCTGCGCGTCTCGCTCCCAGGCGCCGGATAGGGCTGACCGAAGTGTTCGGTCAGCAGGCGATGCCGGCAGACCGGCGAGACCGCATACCGCCCGATCTCGCGCAGTTGACGGTCGAGCACCCGTTCGCGTTCCGGGGACAGCGGGCCATCCATCGCCGCCAGGCGACGGTGGGTGACCAGATCGGCGGCGCTGTAGAGCAGCACGCAGTCGGCCGGCAGACCATCACGACCGGCGCGGCCGGCCTCCTGCTGGTAATGTTCGATCGATTTCGGGGTGTTGGCGTGCACCACGTAGCGCACGTTCGAACGGTCGATGCCCATGCCGAAGGCGATGGTCGCGACCACCACGTCGAGGCGTTCGTTGACGAAATCGTCCTGCACCTTGGCCCGGGTCGCCGACGGCAGGCCGGCATGGTAGGCCGAGGCCTGCACACCGGCCTTGGTCAGCGCGCCCGCCAGGGTGTCGACCTCGCGGCGGGTCTGGGCATAGACGATGCCGCCCTCCTGCGGGTGGCGCTTGATCACCTCCAACGCCTGCTTCGCCGCCGAATGGCGCGGGATCGCGCGATAGACCAGATTGGGGCGATCGATGTGGCCGATCAGCCGCTGGGGCGTGCGCAGACCGAGCTGGATGCAGATGTCGTCCTGCACCTGCGGCGTCGCGGTGGCGGTCAGGCCCATCCGTGGGACACCGCCCAGGCGATCGAACACCGAGCGCAGTTGACGGTATTCGGGACGGAAGTCGTGCCCCCAGTGCGAGACGCAATGGGCTTCGTCGACCGCGATCAACGCCAGGTTGTTGCCCAGACGTTCGAGCAGATCGCCAGCCATCAGGCGTTCCGGACTGACGTACAGCAGATCCAGGGTGCCATCGCCCAACTGCTGCCAGGCCACACGTTTGCCCGCCTCATCGAGGTTGGAGTGCAGGGCCACCGCGGTCAGCCCGGCCTCGCGCGCCGCCGCGACCTGATCGTCCATCAGGGCGATCAGCGGCGACACCACCAGCACCAGGCCGGCACCACAGGCGGCGGGAATCTGATAGCAGAGGCTCTTGCCACCGCCGGTCGGTAACACCACCAGGCAGTCGCGTTTCGCCAGCGCGGCATCGACCGCCTCGCCCTGGAGCGGGCGGAAGGCGTCGTAACCGAAGGCGCGTTTGAGCGCGATGGTCGGCAGGCAGCGTTCGCGGGTGACCGGTCGGCGACGCAGTTCGGACAGGGTGCGCAGCGGAGTCAGGCCGGAGACATCCGGCAGCAGCTCCTCTTCCTCCGTCGATTCCCACTCGTCCACCGGCATGGGCGGCACCTTGGCGGGCGCCCGCCGCCTGTCCACCGACACCGATCGCCACCGCTGTCCGAGCCGTGGGCAATGCCGAGACCGATGCCGAGACCGATGCCAAAGCCTTGCCCATCCCGATGCGGCGGACGCCCCATCCGGAGGGTAGACTCCACCCAGCCGTGGAGCCGACGCCGTGAAGATCATCATCGACCTCGACCCGAAACTGCAGCGCAAGCTCGAGGCGATGGGCAACGCTCGTGGTCGCACCGTGTCCGACATCGTCACCGATCTGCTCAACCGGATGCTCACCCGCGACCCTTCTGCGAGCAGCGCATCCAGCGAGGGCATCCCTTCGCCCGCCACCACCGACGCCGCCAAGAAGCACCTGGTGCCCGTGGCCGCAGCGGCGGTACCGCCGGCGGCACCCGCGGCACCCGCGGCGACGATGGAGGATCTGGTCTTCCTGATCGAGCCGCTGGTCAGCCGCTTCCGCCTGACCGATGGTGACGGCAGTCAGCGGCGCGCGCTGCTGGCCGAGATGCAGATGCTACCGCAGGGCGCGGCGGTGAAGCAGGTGACCGCGCTGCTCAAACAATCACTCGGCTGAAACGGCGTCCGCAGCGGAGGACGCCGTCGGCATCAGCGTCAGCACCGTGGTCATCAAGGCGGTGGCCGCCGCCGCTTCGGCACGCCGGCGGCTGCTGCCCTCGCCGCTGGCCTGCTGCCCGGCGATGATGGCGGTGGCGCGGAAGATGGGCTCATGGTCGGTGCCGCCGGAGCGTTCGCAGGTATACGCCGGCAGCAGCTTGTGGTGTTCGAGGCACCAGACCTGGAGACGCATGCGCGCGTCCTCATCGCCGATCCCAGGATCCGCAAGGCGGCTGCCAAGCAGCCGCTCCACCGCCGTGGCCATCGCCTCCCAGCCGCCATCGAGATGGATCGCGCCGAGCAGCGACTCGGCGAAATTGGCCTTCACCGAGTCCGGCCAGGGCAACGACATCTGCTGCCCCACCAGGCAGTGCGCCAGCAGGCCGGTGTCCTCGATCGCGCGCGCCAGGGTCGCCCGCGACACCAGCGACGACTTCAGCCGCGACAACGGTCCTTCGTCGAGGTCGGGAAAGCGCTGGAACAGCAGCGCACAGAGCGCCGCGCCAAGCAGGGCGTCGCCGAGGAACTCCATGCGCTCGTTGGCATCGCGGCGTTTATCCGCCGGCGTCGCCTGCGCCCCGCACCGGCTGGTGTGGGTACACGCTTGCAACAGCAGGCTCGAATTGGCGAAGCGGTGGCCCAGGGCGGCAGCCACGGCATCGATGCGCCCAGCGGATGTTGCGACCTGATCAGCCATCGGTGGTGGAAACTAGAACGGCACCTCCCATAAGAAAGCCCGTGTCAGCCAGCACCTTCCTCCAGACCTGCCGTCCCTGCGCCCATGAATTCCGTGTGCCCGCGCACATGGCCGGGCGCACCGTCCCGTGTCCCCACTGCCGGCGGCCGATGGCGCTGACGCCGGGCACCGGCCGCATCGAGGACAAGCTGGTGGGCAAGACCCTCGGCGGTTGCCGCCTGATCAAGCGTCTCGGCGCCGGCGCCATCGGCGTGGTCTACGAGGCCGAACTCGCCGGGCAGGACCGTCACGTCGCGGTCAAGATGCTGACCAGCCGAGCCGCCAACGATGACCGGGTGGTGCAACGCTTCGAACGCGAATCGCGCCTCTGCGCCGCCATCCAGCATCCCAACGTGGTCGGGGTGCACTCGTGCGGCTTCGATCGCGGCGTCCATTTCCTGGTGATGGAACTGGTCGACGGCGACACCCTCGCGACGCTGGTCCAGGAACACGGTCGGCTGCCGTGGGAACGCGCCGCCCGGCTGATCCTGCAGGTCGCGCGCGGCCTCGAACACGCCCACAGCCGCGGCATCATCCATCGCGACATCAAGCCGGCCAACATCCTGGTGACCACCGACGGCGTGGCCAAGCTGGCGGATCTCGGCCTGGCGAAACAGCTCGACGATGAACGCAGCATCACCGGCGGCGATGACCAGATGGGCCTCACCATGCAGGGCGTCGCCCTCGGCTCTCCGGCCTACATGCCGCCCGAGCAGATCCGCAGCGCCAAGGACGTGACGCCGGTCAGCGACCTCTATGCGCTCGGCGCCAGCCTCTACCAACTGGTCACCGGCGTGCTGCCCTTCGACGGGCGCAGCGCGACCGAGGTCATGACCAAGGTGCTGCGCGAGGAACCCAAGGCGGTCATCGAGCTGGCACCAGAGACGCCGCCCGCGATCAGCGCCTTCATCCTCCGCACGCTGTGCAAGGACCCGGCCGGCCGGCCGCAGGATTGCGGGCGCTTCATCGTCGAGCTGGAGGATGCCATCGCCCGCCCGGACGTGGTGCCGGCCCGCCCCAAGGCGAAACCCAAGCCGGGCACCGGCCCGCATCGCCGCGGACCGGCATCGAGCCCGGGCACCCGCTCGCGACCGGGCCCGCAACGCAAAGCCAAGTCGGGGCGGATCCTGGTCCTCACGCTGGTGGTGATCTTCGCCATCGCCAGCGCCGCTGCCGCGACGGGCTGGCTCCTGATGCACCGGTGAGCCGGCGTGCCCGCGAGGGGAAGCGCGGGCGGCCAGCATGGTTTGGCCCGTCCGCGCTGGTGACGGTGGCCTGCCATCCATAGTCCGCCGCCGTGCGCGTCGACCTCCATCTACATACCCACCACAGCGATGGCCAGCTCGCCCCGCGCGAATTGCTGGCGGCGGTGCGTCAGCAGCAGGTCGAGCACTGGGCGGTCACCGACCATGACACCCTGCTCGGCTGGCAGGCGCTAGCGGGTGAAGCCGGTCTGATCCCTGGCGTCGAGATCACTGCCGGTTTCGCCGGTCGCGAGGTCCACGTCGTCGCGCTCGGCATCGATCCGCTTGATGCTGGACTGCTGACGCTGCTGGCGGAGATCCGCGCGCTGCGCCTGCGCCGGTTGACCGTGCTGATCGCGCGCCTGCCTGACGACATCCGCCGCGGCCTGACGCTCGATCTCATGCGCGTCGATCCCTATGCCCAGGCCAGCGACAGCTTCGGCCGCCTGCACCTCGCGCGTTCGATCGTCCGCCGGGGTGGCGTGCCCTCGGTGCACGAGGTCTTCGCCCAGCACCTCGGTGATGAACACACCAGCGACGCCGAGCTGGAGCCCTATCCGCTCCCGGGCGTGGTGGCTGAGATCGTGCGCGCCGCCGGCGGCGTGACCATTCTCGCGCATCCCGGGATCTACGGCACCCTCGCCGCCATCGAGCCGTTGATGGCGCAGGGTCTCGACGGGCTGGAGGTCAACCACCCGAACCTCGACCCAGGTCTGCACGCCACCCTGCTGAGCGCGGCCAAGGCGCGCGGCTGGCTGATCAGCGCCGGCAGCGACCTGCACTTCCTCGGCGCGCGCCGGCCCGGTGGCTGGAGCATGGATGACCTGCATCGACCGTTGCTGGAGCGCATCCGCGTGGCGTGAGGTATGGCGATTGGGCGACCAGCACGTGACATGCGGTCACCGGCTGCTTCGCCTCTTGGCTTCTTCGCTTCTTCGCGCACTTCGTCGCTTTCCCTGGGGCACGCCTGACGCGGCCACCGCTGCGCCAGTTGACCCTTGGCAACGGGGTGGGCGACTTATCTTCCCACCCTCCCAATCGCACCCCCTCCCGCGCAAGGATTCCTCCATGTACATCGAAGACGTCAAAGCCCGCCAGATCATCGACAGCCGTGGCAACCCCACCGTTGAAGTCGATGTCACGCTCGACGACGGCACCCTTGGCCGCGCGGCGGTGCCATCGGGCGCCTCGACCGGCGCTTATGAGGCCTGCGAGCTGCGCGACGGCGACAAGACCAAGTACCTGGGCAAGGGCGTGCTCAAGGCGGTGGCCAACGTCAACGATCTGATCGGCCCCGAACTGGTCGGCATGGAAGCGCGCGAACAGCGCCTGATCGACAGCCTGATGATCGAGATGGATGGCACCGAGAACAAATCCAAGTTCGGCGCCAATGCCATCCTCGGCGTCTCGCTCGCGGTGGCCAAGGCCGCGGCGCAAGCGCACGGCCTGCCGCTCTACCGCTACATTGGCGGCGCCAATGCGCGCCAGCTGCCCGTGCCGATGGCCAACATCATCAACGGCGGCAAACACGCCGACAACAAGGTCGACTTCCAGGAGTTCATGGTCATGCCGGTGGGCGCCAAGAGCTGGAGCGAAGGCATCCGTCAGGTGTGCGAAGTCTTCCACGCGCTCAAGGGCGTGCTGAAGAAGGCCGGCCACAATACCAACGTCGGCGACGAGGGCGGCTTCGCCCCCAATCTCGACAACGAGGAAGCGCTCAAGTTCATCATGGACGCCATCGTCAAGGCCGGCTACCAGCCTGGTCGGGACAAAGATTTCGCCATCGCCATGGACTGCGCCTCTTCCGAGCTCTTCGACGAAGGCGAGAAGAAAGGCTACAAGTTCTGGAAATCGAACCCCGGCAAGCTGTTCAGCGCCGACGAGATGGTCGACCTGTTCGCCGGCTGGGCCGCAAAATACCCGATCATCTCGATCGAGGATCCCCTCGACCAGGACGACTGGGACGGCTACGTGAAGATGACCCAGCGCATGGGCAAGACCGTGCAGGTGGTCGGCGACGACTTCTTCGTCACCAACCCCAAGCGCCTGTCGGAAGGCATCACCAAGGGCGCCTGCAACTCGATCCTGATCAAGGTCAACCAGATCGGCACGCTCAGCGAAACGCTGGACGCCGTGCAGATGGCGCAGAAGGCCGGCTACACCGCGGTGCTCTCGCACCGTTCGGGCGAGACGGAGGACGCCACCATCGCTGATATCGCGGTGGCGACGAACTGCGGCCAGATCAAGACCGGTTCGGCCAGCCGCACCGATCGCATCGCCAAGTACAACCAGCTCATCCGCATCGAGGAGGAGCTCGGCAGCCAGGCGCAGTACCTGGGGCTGAAGACGTTCTATAACCTGTACCGCTGATTCGCCGCACCCGCGGATGAGGAGAACGCCCGGCCGCATGGCCGGGCGTTTTTTCGTCTCGCGACGGGGCAGCGCCGGCGATCGCGCACCCTGCCATCATCCATCTCGCATCGCCCCCTGCACCGCACGACGGGCTCAGCGACTGATCTGCCTCCACGTGTCGGTGGTGGTGTCGAAGACCTGGACGCTGTCGCTTACCCGGTTGATGCGATAGAGGCCCTCGGTGCGGTTCCCCACACGCTGGCCGTTGATGATCTCCCATTGGTTGCTGGCGAAATAGCCATGCGTGATGAGCGCGATGCCGGCCAAGGCCAACGCGCAACAGGACAGGATGAACCAGAATGGGCCAGAGCCACGGAGTTTGCGGACGAGGCGTT
>JANPIY010000322.1:0-1584 GCA_031425255.1 Planctomycetota bacterium | reverse complement strand
GCGCCTCACCTTTCTGACCATCCTGCTGTTCATCGTCGGTCACCTGCCCGCCGCATCCCTGCCCGCGGGCTTCGCTGAGGTGCAGATCGCCAGCGGTCTGGATCCGACCACCATGGCCTTCGCTCCGGATGGCCGCCTGTTCCTCTGCGAGAAGCCGGGCCGGGTCCGGGTGATCAAGAACGGCGCTCTGCAGGCGACCCCGTTCGCCGACTTCAGCGGGGTGGTCGATAATACCAACGAACGCGGCCTGATGAGCGTGTGCTGCGACCCCGCGTTCGCCAGCAACGGCCGGGTCTATGTCTTCTACACGCGCAAGGAGGGGACCCGTCGTTTCAATCGGGTGGCGCGTTTCACCGCGGTCGGCGATGTCGCCAGCGGCGGCGAGACGGTGATCTTCGACATCACCGACCTGGGGAGTCAGGGCAATCACAACGGCGGAGGTCTGCGTTTCGGCAAGGATGGAAAACTCTACGTCAGCACCGGCGAGAACGCCAACGGCGCCAATGCCCAGCGCACGACCAACCTGCTCGGCAAGCTGCTGCGTCTGCACCCGGACGGCAGCATCCCCACCGACAATCCGAACCATGCCACCTACAGCGGCAATCAACGCGCCATCGTCGCCCTGGGCTTGCGCAACGGCTTCTCCTTGGCGGTGCACCCAGGCAGTGGACTGCTGTTCGTCAACGACGTCGGCCAGGGGTATGAGGAGATCAACCGCTACGATTCCGGCACCACGCCAGTGCATCGCAATTATGGCTGGAGTGGCATCGACGGTTACCGCGGCGGGCAGAGCGCGCCATCCGGCTACCTCGATCCTGCCTATGCCTATGACCACGGTGGCAGCGGTCAGGGCCTGGCCATCTGCGGTGGCGATTTCTACGCGCCGGCCACTCCAGGGAGCGATGCCTTCCCGAGCGCCTACAGCGGACGCTTCTTCTTCAGCGACTACCGCGGCTGGATCAAATACATCGACCCCGCCAATCCCGGCACGCGTCTCGACTTCGCCACCAGCATCAACCGCCCGATCGACGTCGAGATCGCTCCCGATGGTGCGTTGTGGTATATCGCCCGCGCCGGCCTCGGCGGTGGTTCGGTCGGCGACAACACCAGCACCAGCAACGGCAGTGTGTGGCGTGTGCGCTGGACCGGTGGTGGCCAACCCACGCGCCTGGCCTTCGTCCAGCAGCCGAGCACGGCGAACGTCGGCGCGACCATCACGCCGGCGGTGCGCGTGGCGATCCAGGATGCCGGGGGAGCGACCGTGACCTCGTCCTCTGCCGTGGTGACCCTGGCCATCAGCACGAATCCCGGCGCGGCGACGCTCGGCGGCACCGTCGCGGTCGCCGCCGTGAACGGCGTGGCGACGTTCAGCAACCTGTCGCTGAACCAGCCCGGCACCGGCTACAAGCTCGGCGCCACGGCCGCGACTCTGAGCGCGGCGACGAGTGCGGCTTTCAACGTCCAGGCGCGCGTCACCACCCCGGTGATCACGCCAGACGGCGGCAGCTACAGCGGTCCGGTGTGGGTGCAGATGAGTACCGCCACCAGCGGCACCACCATCCGCTACACCACCGACGGCACGGC